>JAYZJE010000250.1:0-8427 GCA_036164895.1 Pseudomonadota bacterium | reverse complement strand
GGAGCGAGTTGCTGGCCTTGGTTGGTGGGCGCATTGTTGAGGTGGGGCCGAATCTCCGCGAAGGTGGTATCGTCAAACGCGGCGAACTGCTGATTCAAATTGATCGGTTTCAATATGAAACGGACCTGGCGAATCAGCGATCCCAATTGAAAGAATCTGAAGTTCGACTTGAGCTGTTACGCCGTGATTATGAGCGAGCGAAAAAACTATTCGCAGAAAAAAATGTGTCGGAACAGTTCTTGGACACTGCTGAACTGGAAATGTACCAGCAGGAAGCAAGCGTTGAACAACGCGCAATAGCGGTGAAGCAGGCGGTACGCGATTTGGCAGATTCAAGGTTGGTGGCACCGTTTGATGGGGTCGTCAGTGACGTAAATGCGAATCTCGGTAAACAAATCAGTGGTTTCGGGGCCGATAAAATTGCCGACCTTATTGATACGAGCGAACTGGAAGTGCGATTCTCGTTGTCCAATGCGCAATATGGTCGGTTGCTCGATAGTAACGTGCCGGTTCTTGGGCGGCCGGTTCAGGTTTTCTGGCAGGTCGGTAACGAGACGTTGAACTATTCGGGAACCATCGAGCGCGTTGGTGCTGAAATTGCGTCGACCACCGGCGGGATCGATGTATATGCTGTTATTGAAACTGCCAGGGAGCAGATCGAATTACGGCCAGGGGCGTTCGTGTCGGTTGCAATGTTGGACAAACAGTTCTCGGACGTACTAAAGGTGCCAGAAAGCGCCTTGTACGGTGAAGACATTATCTACGTTGTCGACAATGGGAGGCTTTCCGAGCGTCGTATTGAGATTCAAGGTTACGCTGGTAACAACATACTGTTTACTACTGCAGCCGCACCGCTGATTGCAGATGGTGACTTGATAGTGACGACCCAAATTCGCGAAGGAGGCGAAGGCGCTAGAGTCGACGCACGCTAATGGGTTTGGAATCGCGAGGCATCGTCAATACGTTTGCCCAACACCCGGTGGCCGGGAATCTTATGATGCTGCTGATGGTGCTGTTTGGCATCTACGGGCTCACCTCGCTGAATCGGCAGGTCATGCCTGACTTTACCGTCGATGTAATCTCGATCGATGTCCAATGGCCAGGGGCCAGCCCCCAAGATATTGAAGCCAACATTGTTGAAGCAATCGAGCCGGAGGTTCGGTTCCTCGATAACGTAAAGCGTGTCGATTCGGTAGCTTTTGAGGGTCGGGCAGGAGTTAACGTTCAGTTCAAAGACGGTGCCGACTTATCGAAGGCTCTGACCGATATTCAGGCCGCAATAGCGCGGATTACAACTTTCCCGTCCGACATGGAGCGACCCGTTATCAGTCAGGTTGTTGAATCTGACAAAGTATGCCGGCTCGAAATTACCGGGCCGTTCCCCGAGGAGTCACTTAAGGAAATCGCTAAGAAAATCCGCGACGATATTCTTGATCTAGGCCTCGCCAATGTAGAGCTCGTTGGCATGAGGAATTCCGAGATCTGGGCAGAAGTGCCGGCTTCGGTATTGCGGCAACTTGACCTAACCGTCAACGACATTGCATTGCGAGTCAGTCAGGCTAGTCTAGATCTGCCCTCAGGCAGCATTGAGAGCGGCGGCGTATCCAGACAGATTCGTAGCGACGGCCTGGCCAGAACCGCGGCCGAAGTCGGCGAGATTGAAGTTGTTTCGAATCAGACTGGCGAGAAGCTGCGGTTAAAGGACATTGCCAGGATTTATGACACCTTTGAGGAGGGCTCCGTTTCGCGTGTGCTGGAAGGCTCCCCGTCTGTTGGGCTGGTTGTATGGCGCAGCAAGGGAGTGGATTCGATTGATTCACAGCAGCTTGTAACTCAATACGTCGATGAACTTCGGCAGGTGTTGCCGCCAACCCTGCAAATTGACATGTTCGACGTGTTTGCTGACACCGCGACTCAGAGGGTGCGGATGCTTCTGTGGAACGGCTTTGGGGGTCTGCTCCTTGTTATCGCAATTTTGTTTGTTTTTCTCAATGGGCGAGTGGCTTTTTGGGTCGCCATGGGAATCCCAATTTCCATTATGGCGACGCTTGGGGGAATGTCCGTTATGGGCATCACACTCAACATGATCAGCATGTTCGCAATCATCATGGGGCTTGGCATCATCGTAGATGACGCCATCGTCGTTGCTGAACACGCAGAGATGCTGCATCGGCATGGCATAAAACCGGAACAAGCCACGTTGCAAAGTGCACAGACCATGCGGCCGCCGGTTCTGGCAGCGTCTCTGACGACGATAGCAGCGTTCGCACCGATCCTGACGATTGGAGAAGCAATTGGTGAGATTCTTCGCGACCTTCCGCTGACCATCATATTGGTTATTCTCGCCAGTCTCGTCGAATGTTTTCTGGTGTTGCCGATGCACCTGAAAAAGGCAATGCAGAGAATGGAACGTGTGGGTGCAAAGAAACCCAGCAAACTTCAAATTGCATTTAA
The DNA here is from genome assembly GCA_036164895.1 of Pseudomonadota bacterium. Classification (GTDB taxonomy): domain Bacteria; phylum Pseudomonadota; class Gammaproteobacteria; order Steroidobacterales; genus JAPUGB01. The sequence continues at coordinate 5,973 of JAYZJE010000250.1, read as the reverse complement.
TCGATTTCGCGACATACAGGTTAAGAACGCGGTCAGATGGAGCTTCAGACGGCGTTACAGCACCGTGCTTGCCTTTATGTGTACGCTTATTATTGCTGTCTCAATGCTTGCCACTGGACGTGTCGGCTTTGAATTTTTTGCAACTCCTGAAACCGATATCATTTTTGCCAATTTTGCGTTCAGCCCCGGCACACTGCGGGATCAAACTCGGAAGATGATTTCGGAAGTGGCTCGCTCCGTCGATGTTGTAGAAAATCGCCTGACCAATGGCAGCGGTGGATTGGTTAAGCAAAAGGTTGGCGTAATTGGTTCGACGGAGACCCGCCAAGGGGCTCCGGTGATGTTTGGAGATCATGTTGGTGCTTACACTGTAGAACTTATCTCCAGTGATGATCGCTACGTCAGAAACACAGAATTTATAGACGCGTGGCGTCAGGAAATACGACCGATAGCAGGCATGGAGAAGCTGATAATTTTTGAACTCTCGGCCGGCGGTCCCCCGGGGCGCGATCTTGATATTCGCCTGCACAGTGCAGATCTTGCGACGCTGAAAGCTGCCGCTATGAAGATCCGTGAGGTGCTGTTGAATATTCCAGGAACGATGGTCATAGAGGACAACCTGCCCTACGGTAAGCAGGCAATAGTTTTGGAGTTGACGTCTGTGGGTCGGGCTATGGGTTTTACTACGGAGGCCGTCGCACGGCAGGTGAGAAACTCATTTGAGGGTGCAATAGGAAAACGCTTTTCGCGCAATCAAGAAGAGATCATTGTCCGGGTTAAGTTGCAGGAATCGCCAAATATCCGTGCATCGATTCGGGATCTTTACCTGCGTGCCTCGGATGGATCCGAGGTGCCCCTGACCGAGGTCGTATCGCTTAAGACTCAGATTGGCTTTTCGCAGGTCCGTCGTGAGGACGGTCAACGGCAGGTGTCAGTGACTGCAGACGTAGACCAGCAAATTACAACGACGAATCGAGTAATAGCGGAGTTGTCACGCAACATAATTCCTGCAGTCGAGCAAGAGTTCGGAATTCAGGCTGATTTCAAGGGCAGGGCCGAAGAACAACAGGCAGCGCTTGGGGATACGCAGGTCGCGTTGATGATTGCTTTGGCGGTGATTTACGTCATTCTGGCGTGGGTATTTGCGAGCTATACAACGCCGTTGGTGGTGATGTCCGTCATACCGTTTGGATTAGTCGGGGCGATCATTGGTCATTGGGTCATGGGATTCAACCTGAACATGCTCAGTTTACAGGCGCTGCTCGGTTTGTTCGGAGTCATGATCAACGACTCGATAATCCTAGTGTCAGCAATCAATCGGGCTCGGTCCAGTGGCGCTGAACTGACGGAAGCTATACTTGTTGGAACGCGCGAAAGATTGCGCCCGGTTTTATTGACGACGCTAACAACCATCGGTGGTCTGACTCCATTGCTTTTCGAGCGAAGCCTGCAGGCGCAACTCGTGCAACCGCTTGCTATTACGCTGATATTCGGATTGCTGTTTTCGCTGTTCTTGGTGTTGTTTTTCGTGCCGGCGGTACTGGGCATTGGCGACGACATGAAGCAAAAGTTCCTGCGGCGCGGGCCGGTGGGTCCAGAGTACACGGCAGAAAGCCATGCCTGACGGCGACTTGCGACCGACTACTTAGGCCGCCCTCCTAGTAGGCGTTGTCGTTATCGGTTTCGTTTTCCTTGGAAGCTGGGACAACTATGCGTACCACAACCTTCGCTATCAGTTGCGTTGCCACTCGACTGACCCGGCAGCTTGATTGCGCGTAAGCCGGGGAGCGGTAAGCATGCACCTTGTGGTTCTAGGCTTGGCTATCATCGCTCTTATATTTGGGCCGGGCCTATGGGTACAACGGGTACTGAAGCGTTACAGTCGGCCGGCGAACCGTTATTCGGACACCGGCGGAGAGCTGGCGCGATATCTTCTAGATGAGTGTGGGCTTCAATCAGTAAAGACTGAGGCGACTGACAAAGGTGACCATTACGACCCAGAGGCGAAAGTGGTTCGCCTGACCAAGGATAAATTTGAGGGTCGCTCTCTTACCGCAGTTACCGTCGCCGCGCATGAAGTGGGGCATGCACTGCAGGATGCAGCCGGATATCGGCCTTTGAAGTTGCGCACTCGGTTGGTGCGTCTGGCAGCTCCGGGCGAACGCCTAGCTGCGTTGGCCATGATGCTCTCGCCTTTCATATCAGCCATGACTCGGGCCCCGCTGGCGGGCTTGGCAATGTTTTTCGCCGGCATCGCAGTCATGGGTCTAGGGACATTGATTCACCTTGTGACTCTGCCAACAGAACTGGACGCTAGTTTTGGGCGGGCGCTGCCGTTGTTGAAAAAGCGTGGGATTCTGCTTGCGGAGGACGAATTGCATGCCCGAAAACTTTTGACTGCTGCGGCCTGGACCTACGTGGCGGGTTCACTGATGAGTTTACTCAACGTTGCTCGCTGGTGGGCGATACTTCGGCGCTGACTATCGCAAAATCCGATCACCTACTTGGATGCCCCAGCGCTGTGCTGATCCTGCGTTCAATTCAAGAACTGTTGTCACCGGTTCCCGCGAAAAAATGGTTTCGGTCGACAAAGGAACCGTATCTGTCACTATTCTGGCAATGGTCTGATTTTCTCGGACAAAAAGCATGTCCAGAGCGATGAGCGTGTTTTTCATCCACATAGAAATTTTCGCTGGTCGGCGGTAAATAAACAGCATGCCCTCGAATTCACCAAGGTTCTCGATATACATCAAGCCCTGTGCCCTTGATGCTTCGTTGGTTGCCACATAGGTATTGATAAAGACGCATGGGCCGGTTGAAGTCTTTATCACTAATCCCATTCGGTCAAAATCTCGCAACAAGTGCGACGGTTCAGCCGCCTGCGTACGAGTATCGAAAAACAGGCCGGAAAAGATAAGCAGCAGGCATGCCGCGCTAACCAGATTGGCTCGTGTTTTCTCGAACCGGAGATTCGTTCCTAGCATTACAAGCTTGGCTCACCGGGAACGGATAAAGTTTGGGATGAAAACCGGGAGGTTTTTGCAAACAGAAGCACCAGCAGTACGTCAATATAGGCAAGACAGAGTATGCTGATTGTGTGCGGCAAAATGTTCAGCACCCGGCCTGCATCAGGGTTGGTTAGATAGTCGATGTTCCTGAGCATCAGTGTCCAGTGTGCAAAGTAGCAAGAATCGGGTGGCTGCGCATGGCTGACAGGTATATACATTGACCAGTATCGCGGCTTGGAGCCGCTTATTCTAGATCCTTAGGACAGAGCGTGGGCAATATCCGAATCCAGGAATACCAGCGAATCGAACGTGCCATCGACTATCTCGTTAGCCATCGAATTGGCCAGCCTGATCTGGAGTTAATGGCTAAAGCGGCGGGTACGAGTCCCAGCCATTTCAGCCGCGTGTTCAAGCGCTGGTCAGGACTTTCGCTCCAGCAGTTCTTGCAGATCACGCCGCTGCACGACGCGAAGAACCGTTCATCCAGCTCTGATAGCGTTTCGGAGGCTACTCACGCTGTAGAACCCTGCAGTTTGGCGCTTCTGCACGATTTATTTGTGACCATCGACGGAGTTACGCCCGGTGAATTCGCCGGCGAGCCTATCCCGGCCCGTATAAAATTCGGAAATGCTTTGAGCCCTTTTGGTTCATGCGTGATCGGTGCGACCGAGCGCGGGGTCTGTTATTTGAGCTTCGACAGCAATTTTGTCGGAACCGCACCAACGGGGATTAAGAAAATCTGGCCAGAGGCCGAATTGCGGCGCGAACCAGGATACATTCGAGAGCTTGGCCGGGGCATTTTTTCAAAGCAGGACTGCAAGCGGCCCAGCCTGCATTTGCGGGGTACGAATTTCCAGGTCCAGGTGTGGCAGGCTTTGCTGACGGTGGCGGAGGGTCACACGGTGTCCTACGGTGAGCTTGGAATTCGTGTTGGCAAGCCGGGTGCTGCGCGTGCCGTCGGGCAGGCGGTCGGGCGCAATTCGATTGCATGGCTGATTCCATGCCATCGGGTGCTTCGCGCCAGTGGTGCGCTTGGTGGCTACCGCTGGGGAGTATCTCGAAAGCGAGTTATGCTGGCTTGGGAGAAAGCAAGAGCTATGGCAATAGGACCGAACTCAGACGCCGCGCGGTCATAGGTCGGTAGCGTTTGCTAATTTATTTTTTCAGCCAGCGATACTGGCAGCTTTATTGCCTTACTGGTGGCGCGATTTTCAATCAGAGATTTAGGATGTGCTTTCAGTGTTTTTCGGTATGATCAGCATATCGATCCGGCGGTTCCTGTCCCTGCCTTCCTTATGTTCATTGTTGGCGATTGGGCGTGAATCGCCGTAACCGACTGCTTTGATACGGTAGCCGGGAATATTTTTGTCCGCAATCAAGAAATTCATAACCGCGTCTGCTCGGGCCTGCGACAGACGGAGATTCATGGCATCGCTTCCGGTCGAGTCTGTATGTCCCTCTATGACGATATCGCAGCGTGGAAATATTCCAATTGAGCGTGTGAGTTTATCCAGTAAGAGCTCATTGCTGGTATCGAGTGTGGCTGAGCCTTCGGCGAACTGCAGTCCAACCAGGTGCAAAACGATGGTGTTAGATTTAACCACTACAAGCGCCTGATTTTCGTCGAACAGGTTTTTTACCTGGTCATATTGCTCCTGTGCCCTGGCCTGAGCCTCCAGTCGAAGCACTGCTGCATCCCTTGCTGCCATTGTCCCGCCAAGGCGTTCATCGAGCACGCGTATCTCTTCTTCAAGGCTGGCGATGTATTGCTGGGCATTTGAGAGGTCTTCTCCGAGAATGATCTCACTGGCGCGCAGCTGCTCTATGCGATTGACTATCCTGTCTGTAGTTTCATCCGGAATATTCGGGGCATGATCTTGCATTTCAGCCGCGCTCGTAATTCGCTGTAGCCGTTTCTGCCAATTGATAAGTATTTCTTCCAGACTCAGCCGTTTGTCCTGCACCTGACGCACCGACTCGATGAAATATAGGGCGACCCGGGTCGCGTCAATGGATTGCTGTACCAATTCCCGCGGCTGGTCAATCGCGTAACGGTTGGCGTCCAGTTTTTGTTCGGCCTTGACCAGAAAACCGCGGGCTCTATTTATCGTCAGCGGCGTATACTTTGTAGCGCGCAGTTGCTCTGCCCTCGAGATCAAGCGTCGAGCCTCGCCGGCGACGGTCGCTTTGATCGCCGCTAGTTCAGCCTCGCTGTAGCCGGCCGCAGCTTGAGCAGCACCCTCCAGCGCGGGCATTTCGTTACCTTTTTCGAGGGCTCTTGCGGCCTTACCAAGGTCTTTTTCGGTTTTTGCCCATACGGCACCGGCCAGTTCCGGTGCCTTAGCTATCTCGGCCGCCTTACGTTGCGTAAGCGCTTCCATAAAGATGTTACGGGCTGTGTTGACAGCAGCGATCGCTTTGTCGAAGAAGTTGTCCGCCCGTATCAGCCGGACCTGGACCCGGTCCGCGCTTTGTTCAGCCTGCATCTCGCGGCGTGCCCGGTCGAATTCGTCGGTGCCGTTCTTATAGTTTTGCGGCGCGAGAAGTTGCGCATTCATGGCGTTAGCCGCTGCCTGGGATGTTTCAGCGGCTGCGAGTAGTTGGTCAAGACTTGGCTCAGCTAGTGCCGCGGCCGCGAAGGCGAGCATGACGGCCGTGAGGGCACCATTCGATAAATTCATCATTTGTTTTTGTGTAGCGCCACCAAAGCTTCTCTCTATAACATCCGTACTTCGTGAGGTGCAACTGTCAAAGCATAAACTAAGTTTGATTTTAGATAGGCGCGGCTTGGGGTTGGGTCCACACGGGCCGCTGCGAATTCCCTGAATATATACAATTTTTCACAGTATTCTTGGCGCAAGAAGATTGCCCTCGCTGATGGTTGCCAAGTATTACACGTGCTTCTTGTTCCAGACTTTAGATGAGAACACTATCGATAAGTACAGCGGTGTGGCAGAAATTGCAT
>JAYZJE010000249.1:0-3005 GCA_036164895.1 Pseudomonadota bacterium | reverse complement strand
TGAGGCGAGTCATCTCAAGGAATTTCTTTCCGCCTGGGGCAGGCCGTAAGGGTATCCAGTATCGCGATGGCAAATGGGCAATGGATTGTCGTGGTTAGTCTTGCGGACCAGATTCTGAGGGTAATGCGTAGTGCTGTGATGTTGGCAGAATACCCGGTATCGACATCACGCTATGGTACTGGTGAGCAGCAGGGCAGTAAATGTACGCCGAGGTGCCGACATGTCATCCGAGCGTGCAACGGATAAGGCCTGCCGGAGGGTGCAGTGTTTAACGCGCGCCGACCCACCGGCCAGATATACAGTCCTGAACTCACGCGTCAGTTTCCTGACCGTGACTGGATTCTGACCAGAATTCTTTGGCTCAGCGGGACAGAAGTTGGTCGCAATCGGCTGGGCGACGTCGACACAATGAGCCGCTACATATATATTCACGGAACGCCTCCATCCGAGCCGATCGGTATTCCAGAATCTCATGGATGCATCAGAATGCGTAACCGGACGGTGATCGAATTGTTCGACATGGTCAGGCCCGGCACGATTGTCGAAATTGCGCCCTGACGGATACCAGTAAGGTATCAAAGAGTACTGCAATGAGTCTTGGTCCAATTATGACCGATATCCAGGGCTTAGCACTGACCGATGAGGACCGGGAATTGCTTGCGCACCCAGCGATTGGTGGGGTTATTCTTTTCAGTAGAAACTTTGCAGACTTCCAGCAACTTAACGAATTGGTTGGGAGTATAGCCGAGCTACGCACAACTCCGTTGTTGATTGCAGTCGATCAGGAGGGTGGGCGCGTACAGCGATTCACTGATGGATTTACCAGATTGCCGTCATTGCGTTGGTTCGGGCAGCAATTCAACCATGATCCAGCCGCGGCCCGGCACCTTGCTCACAAAGCGGCGTGGATTATGGCCGTGGAACTGCTTCAGGTCGGTATCGATTTCAGTTTTGCGCCAGTGCTGGACATCGACCGAGGCCTTAGCGAGGTGATTGGTGATCGTGCGTTTCATTCGAACCCGGAAGTTGTGAGTTCCTTGGCTCTGTCGTATGTACAGGGGATGCGGGCGGCTGGTATGGCATCCGTGGCCAAACACTTTCCAGGGCATGGTGGCGTTGCAGCCGATTCACATGTCACTTTGCCGGAAGACCATCGATCTTACACCGACCTCATTGAGGACTTGAAGCCGTTCCGAAGCCTGATCGATGATGGTCTTCAAGGAATTATGTCGTCTCACGTGCGTTACACCGACGTAGATCAGCAGATTGCTAGCATGTCCAAATACTGGTTGAAAACCGAGTTACGTCAAAACCTCGGATACAGAGGTAGCATTTTCTCTGACGATCTAAGCATGGGCGGCGCCAGTATTGTTGGGGAACTGCCTGAACGCGTAGTCACGGCAATTCAGGCGGGTTCCGACATGGCATTGATCTGCAACGATCGCGATGCCGTTGTGGCGATGCTAGATAACAATGAAGGGGACCTTCAACCAACCAGCCAGGCAAGGCTGCTTGCGATGAGACCTTCCAGTGAAGCCAAGGATGCGTCGCTGGTCGGGACCCCAGTCTGGCAGGAAGCTGTCGACGAACTGATGGTGTTCGTCGACCGGCCGCTGCCGGAATCATCGGCATTGACCCTCGATGGCTAAACGGGCGGCCCGTGAGATTCTGAAATGGGACGAATTGCAATCATCGCCGGAACGGGCTTCAGGGAACTGGATATTCCCAACTCGGCAGAGGTTGTCGATGTGGACACGCCTTTCGGCCAGCCATCCGGACCGATCCTGCGTTGGAAGGACCTAGAGCATGACATTTTTTTTCTTCCCAGGCATGGCCTCGATGGATCTAAGCCGCCGCACAAGGTCAACTATCGTGCAAATCTTTGGGCCATCCATCAGGCGCAGGTGGATTATGTACTGGCGGTAAATGCGGTTGGGGGTATCGCTAGTGATGCGAAGCCTGGAATGCTCGTGATTCCGGACCAGTTGATTGACTATACGTGGGGGCGCAGGCAAACGTTTTTCGACGGTGACAAAGATAAGCTTTTGCATATTGAGTTTACGATGCCGTATTGCGAGTTGTTGCGCCAGCGATTGATTGAACTCGCAGGAGATTTAAAGCTTCGGTTTCTTGCTGCTGGTACCTATGCCGTTACTCAGGGTCCGCGCCTTGAGACCGCTGCGGAGGTTAATCGACTTCAGCGCGACGGCTGCGATTTGGTCGGGATGACCGGCATGCCCGAAGCGTGCTTGGCCAAGGAACTGGAGCTGAACTATGCTTGCTGCGCCGTGGTCGTTAATAGCGCTGCCGGCAAAGGTGACGCGGGTATTCATGCTGAGATCGATTTGTACCTCAAGCAAGGTATGCAGCAGGTCACACGGCTATTTGTTGGTTTCCTAGACAGCCTCTGAGCAGTTCTGCGCGTTCCGGAGGGCATTAACCTCGCTTAACGGACTGCACTCGGTCACGGCTGATATCACGCCGAACCAAGGGTGATCGAAGTACTGTAAGTTGCCGGCGCGAATGCGTCGTGACTGATTCATGCGGTAAATGGACTCGTCATTGTCGGGAGAAAATTGGAAGGGGCTCGAAGAACCGCTAGATGATGCTACTTTCATGTCGCTGGCTCCGCGCATCGTGAGGTCAATTTCAAGGTGCAGGAATCTCTGTTTATACAGTGTCAGGGTGCCAGTGATGATATCCGTATCCGCAGCGGTAATTACCAGGTCGTACGGGACAGCTTCGGCCGCCTGGCGCGCGGATTGCAACCAGGCAATATGCAAAACTGGTCCGTAGGCTTCGATTTGGTTGAGCTTGTCCCAAACTTTGGTTAGTTTGAATTGCGTCGCCACCAGCTGCACAAAATTGGGTGGGCTTGGGAGCGGGTCCAGCAGGAGGAATTCGACGGAAGCAGCAGCGTGACGGACTGCTGGTGGCGCGACCGTGGCTGACGCCATACCCGTCGTCTCACGCTGTGTTGGTGTATCTAGAGTTTCGCCGAGTGC
>JAYZJE010000248.1:0-3299 GCA_036164895.1 Pseudomonadota bacterium | reverse complement strand
GGTGATTGCGGCGTTAGGTGTGCATCCCGGCATTCCCGGTGCGCGTCCCGTAAAGGCGGGCTTCAGGGAAAGCACGGCGATCGGGCTGCGTGCGGCCCGATCGCCGCGCATCCGCCTACTGTATTTTTCGGCGTTCGCGGCCCGCGGTGACCTGGTCATCGCGGGCACCTTCATCGTGCTCTGGGGCACACTGGCCGGCCAGGCTCAAGGGTTGGAAACCTCTGTGGCCTTGGGCCGCGCCACGTTGCTGTTTGTCATTTCGAGCAGTGCAGCACTGGTTTGGGCTCCGATCATGGGGGTTTTGCTCGACCGTTTCGACCGGCTGTTGATTCTCGCATTGGGGGCGGCGCTCGCAACAATTGGCTTTAGCGCAGTCGGACTCATCGAAAATCCGCTGGATCCGGCGGTCAGACCACTATTCTTTCTGCTCGGCATCGGTCAGTCCAGCTGCTTTTATGCGTCCCAGGCCCTGATTGGCCAAGAAGCGCCACCGGAAAACCGTGGTGCCGTCATCGGTGCGTTCAGCGCCTGTGGTGCAATCGGTGTGCTGATTGCGAACGGCGTCGGCGGGCGTCTGTTCGATTCGATCGCCCCGGGGGCACCGTTTCTGATGGTGGCCGGTGCGACTATGCTGCTGGCAATCTGGGCAATCTGGGTACGCTTAGGGGAACGCGCAGAAACAGCAAGCTAGGGATCTAGCAACGGTACGCTCGGATGGCCCCAGCTGCCGCCTTCGGCGCGAGCTGGTGACGGGATTACCAGCGTCTGATTCCGGCCGAGTTCCTCCATGCGGTGCACGGCAATGCGGCCCAGTCGGCGACCCACCTCATCGACCTTGCGGCGGTAGCTCAGTTCGGCATTGTCGGTGCCCACGAACAAGTCCGTGCTCTGATGCGTCGGCGTCAAACGCGGGCGTACATGCTCGATCACGGCTTCGTCCTCGTCGAGCGCGTGACGAAGTGCGTTCACCATGCCCTCGTCGTGTTCGGGGTCCTTATTGAAATTCCGAAAGTGCATACTCAGGTGTCGCGTATGGTATGCATCGATCGGTGTGCAGGCGTCCCAGATAATCTGGTTATAACCCGATGCCATTTGCTGACTGTTCTTGTGCAGGATGCCGATCAGATCGAAGGTCAGCTCAATATGCGATTCCTGGCGTCCTTTGGCCTGTTGGCCCGCTTCATCTATCGCGATCGTGTCCTTTGGGTCAGGTGGCCGAAAGGTCTGTAGGATGCGGCCGCCCCACTCGGTCGCCTCGACAGGAAAGGTGTTCATTTTCGACGGTAGGTGTTTGCCGAAGGAATGCACGAGATACAGATGCGCGGTGTCGACGAGGTTTTCATTCAAACGCACCCAGTTGACATTCCATTCCCGCTCAAGTCGACACATTCGCCAGCTTTCAGTATCCCCATAAACCGACAGTGAGTCCGGCAACGTCGGCCGCTCCTGCTCGCTCATGTCGCCAAGGAACACCCAAAGCAAGCCATATTTCTCTTGCACCGGGTAGCTGTCGACACGAGCGTGCTTGGGGATTGCGACATCGTTACCGAGTGGTGGGATGCGCTGCACGAACCCGTCTGCAGCGTACTCCCAGCCATGGTACGGGCATTGGATACAGTTGCCGAGCTGCTTTCCATGCGCCAATGACGCACCTCGATGGCAGCAGACATTGCTCAAACAGGCGCAGTCGCCGTTCTCGGTGCGGAAAAGAACGAAGTCACAACCCAGCATCCGCACCAGTTTCGGCGTGTCAAATAACTTGTCCGCAAAGCAGGCTGCATACCAGTTGTTGATAATCATTGTGTGCCGCTAGCCGGCGTGGATTCCGCCGGGCGTTCATATGGAGGGACGAGCGGTACTGTATTCAGCACCCAGTTACCCGTTTCGCGCCGGTCGGGGCTCGGGATGGTGACGGCAGCGGTTTTCTGCATTTCGCGCATACGCTCCACGTCAATCCGCCAGCCTTTGGATTCCCAGCCGGCCAGATAGCGACGGTAGTTGATCACAGGTTTGTCAGAAGGCATCAGCAGTTCCTGTGCGGTGCCGGAAGGTGGTACGACTGGCCGTAACCGTTTGAGCACCACCTGATCTTGGTCCGCCGTCGCGCGGTTGCGTTCGTCCATGCGTACATCGGCTTTTGCAGCTAGCCAGCTGTTGCGCATGTTGATATGCCAGAAGCGTGTGCGTTTCGTGTCTACCGGAACCGAGAACTGGTATTGGTGCAGCCAGTATTCGTTGGTCAGGTGCAGCCGGTTCCACAACTGGTTGGGGCCGCGGTGACCAGAGTATGCCTCTATCGAACCCGCTTCCCGCTTGAATTCCTTCAGGGTGCCTTTTTCTCCGGCTGGAGAGTGCATCACGATTCGGAAATATGCGCCGAGTTCCTCTTCGACGATTTCCATGTCCGGCACGCGATAGTCTTCGCGCTCACCTTGGAAACCATGCGTTGGATGCACGAATTCGTTGTGTGCAGGATCCAATGAGTTCTCGACGGCTCGCTCCATGTTGGCGTTGAATTCCCAACCGACCAAGGTGGATCGCCAGTCGTTCTGATCCAATTCGGTGATTGTCTGTATCGGTGGGCGCTCCTCTTCGGGGAGGTCACCGAGAAAGGCGAAGACCAAGCCGTAGCGTTCCTCGACCGGGTAACTGTCCACCTTGGCTCGTGGCGGAATTGTCCCGTCGCGGCCGATGGAGGGAATTCGCAGGCAGCGTCCATTGCCGTCGTACTGCCAGCCGTGATACGGACATTGGATACAGCCGTCTTTCACCTGTCCGTGACCAAGCGAGCCGCCGCGATGGACGCAGGTGTTCGCGAGACAGTGGGCCTGGCCGTCGCTGTCACGAAATAGACCGAAGTCACATCCGAGCATCGTGACTTGGCGCGGCTCATCGCCGAGGTCAGAACTTTCAATTGCGGGATACCAGAAGTTGATAAACATAGTGGGGACCAGGACGGACTGAAACAGGCCGCTTTTATTGTCTTTTTTGGGTCGCCTCTAACAACGAGAGACGGCCAGCCTGATTACATGTTATCGACCGCGACGAATACTAGTCAATTAACTCGATACCGTGCAGAGATCAGGTTTCGCAAATGGTTATGCTTTGAATGGTGTCGCCTTGGTCAATTGCATCAACGATGTCTTGTCCCGATTTCACTTTGCCAAACACGGTATGACGGTTGTTTAAGTGCGGCTGTGGCGAGTGCGTGATGAAAAACTGGCTGCCATTGGTATTCGGTCCCGCATTGGCCATCGACAGCGAGCCGGATTCGTGGGTCAGTGGGTTCTCAGTAAGTT
>JAYZJE010000247.1:0-2757 GCA_036164895.1 Pseudomonadota bacterium | reverse complement strand
CACGCATCTTCTAGACTGAGCAGCCCCAGGCAAAGTGTTTTCACGTCCATAACTTCTTTGTTCAAAGTTTTCTCAAAAATTTATCAATCTGATCTATAAAATTCCTATGCATGGGTCGTATGCAATTGTCTGAACCCATCTAATGAACGAGGAGCCATCAACAAGCAATCCCGTTGTAAACCGGGTGTCAGCATGTCGGTTTGGTGTCTGCCGCTGGACCTTAAGCCCAGACAATACTGGGAGATCGGAGCTGGGTCACAACAGTCAGGTAACAGCTTGTAACTTTTTGTAACAATCGGCCAGAAACAGCTGAATGCCATCAGCGAGACTGGCGAACCCGCTAATTTATACGCCGTCAGATTGAGTGCGGTTTAACGTGCGTATTTTGCCTGGATGCGTTCCAAAACCTCATCGAGTTGCGTTCGGGAAAACCATTGGCCTCGCAACATAACGCCAATTATATTCTGGGCGTTGCTGATGTCGTCGAGCGGATTGGCCTGCAGCAGGACCAGGTCTGCCGCAAGACCTTCGGTGACGCTGCCGAATACATTTTCCTGTTTCAGAAACTCCGCTGCGTTATTGGTGCCGGCACTCAGCGCTTGCGCAGGTGTAAGGCCTGAGTCAACCAGAAGGCGTAACTCGCGGTGAATGGAGAACCCCGGTACGTTCAGAATTTGCGGTGCATCCGACCCTAGCAACAGCCCGGCCCCGGCGTCCTGCAGAGCTTTGATTAATTGGCGTCGGTAGGCGACAAATTGGCGCGCTAGCTCCGGGTCATAGCCAGGTGCTTTCATCATCCCGCGCTTGGCGGTCAGCCAGCCTCTCACCGTCCTCGCAGGCATGTAGGCCATTTCGGGCCGGGCTGCCAGCTCTTGCAGATCGCCGGGCAGGATGAAATTCTCGCTGGCGGTTTCGGTGGGGGTATTCCAGACACCGGCCTTAGCTGTTGCTTGTGCGACGAGAACGATCCGGCTTTCGTCGACCAGCGCTGCAAGTGGCACAGCACCTGGACCCGGCGGCAACCTCGGTGCATCCACATCTGCGCTGACTAGGGCCGGCAAGTATTCGTCCAGATGCTCGATAGAGGCTTGCCCAGCCTCGAGTGCATGCCAGAGACCGACTTCCTGGGACACGTGACCGACAAACGGGATATCAATGGCCGCGGCAGTTTCGGCTATCGAGTCGTAATTTTCTGGCGTCAGACCGGGGTGCATCTTAACGAAGTCATAGCCGGCCGCGGCCTGCTCTCTAACCTTGGTTAACGCCTGTTTGACGGTCTTGACGCTGCTGCGATTTAGAGAAGGGCCAGCTGTATATAGTCGCGGTCCTAACACCTCGTTGTGGGCGATAAGGCTGCGTAATTCAAGGTGATACGCTTCGGCAAACATCCCGCGGATTGTCGTTACCACATTTGCAATCCAGAGCAGCAGCATGTCGTTTAGATACTGTTCGCCCTGTGACTTCAGCGGGACATGGGCATGCATTTCCGCTAGTCCGGGCATCAGGTAGGCGCTATCTACGCCAATCACTGTTGCACCGGCAGGAATTTCGATATCGTCTACCGGTCCTACCCGGACAATTTTTTCGCCACGCACGACGACAGCCTGATCGAAGTCGATCTTGTCCAAGCCCGGGCGAACCACGTTTACCCCGGCAAACGCATACACGGGCAAAAGGTCGCGCCGCAGTCCGCACCCGGTCAATGCCAGTGCCAGTGTGATCAAGAGAAATGTTGCTTCAACCCGTTTGAGGTAATCCGACATGCTATCCCCCGATTTTTTCGAACGAATCGGTTCATGCTACTGCAAAAGCAGTTGTGGTTGATTTCGACCGGTAAAAGATACCGCCTAAGTGGGCAAATGTCGCCATCGCGGGATTCCCCCCGGAAGTTGGTCAATGCCGACGGCTGATCAATATCTGGATGAATACACCCTGAGCTTAGTTCTTTGAGAGCAGCTTGAGATTTCTGTGATTTAAAAGCAGGCGAGCGGATTGCGGCAGGACGCCACCAACATAATGTAGGCGAATGCAGCGAGCGCGGCTATGAATGCAACTGTGCGTTGGGTTCGCGTACGACCGTAGGTTAGGGCGACCGCTCCGAGCGCGATATACGCCAAGGTTCCAATAAGCTTGGCAGTTAGCCAACTGTTGACGAATGGGTATTGATTGATCAGTGCGCTTGCCCACACGGCACTTACGAGCAGGATTGTGTCGTTAACGTGTGGCAGGACACGAACGATAGGGCGCTTAAGGTTAGCAGAGCCCCTCAGCATCCATATTCCGCGCAACAGGAAACCGCTAAGCGTAATTGCCACCGTTGTTAGGTGAATCGTTGTCAAAGTCTCGAACATCTGCTGGGGCTTTTTGTTCGCTTGGTCGATCGGCTATATTGATCTCGTATCGAAGCCTTAGCCATTAATACCATTATGTTGTGTCGGTCTCCAGTGCGCCCGAATCAGCACCACCCGGTCGGATAATTGGCGCATGCGTGTTTTTGGCATTGCCGGGTTTAAGAATTCAGGTAAGACAACGTTGATCGTGGCTCTGCTACGCATCCTGACTGGTCGTGGTTTCAAGGTCGCTACGATTAAACACGCCCATCACAGGTTCGATATTGATCATCCCGGAAAGGACAGTTACCGACATCGAGATGCCGGCGCTGAAGAGGTAATTGTGTCATCTCAAAGGCGTTGGGCGCATATTCGCGAGCTCGGCGATCAGCCGGAACCGCCGCTGGACGAGTTTCTTGGGCGTATC
>JAYZJE010000246.1:0-2707 GCA_036164895.1 Pseudomonadota bacterium | reverse complement strand
TTCGTAAATCGCATCGACATTCTGCACGAATATTCCAACGTGGGAAAACCCTTCGGTCGGCATCCCGCGAAATGGCGCAGTCACTTCTTTTAATTCAATCTGTGGTTCTCCATCGCCAGTGGAAATGAATGCGATTCTCTGAAAACCCATGTCTTGTGTGCGGATATGTTTAAACCCCAAAACGTCACGGTAAAACTCGATCGATTTTTCAAGATCATCAACAATGTAGCTAACGTGGAACAAACGAATCCGGCCTTCCTCGATAGGAAACTCCGGAAAAAATATAGGTGGAGTTCTTGGGCGGGCACCGGAATCCTGAGCATGGACCTTTGGCACAAAACTAAATGGTTTTCCAACAACCCCCGAAGACATCCTGAGTGCTATGTCAGCGGTGACAAGCGTGATCAAAATCACGAGCGAAATACCGAATAGCCAGTGACGGCGGTCCTTATGCATCGTAAGGCCTCTCTTTGGTTTTATTCGCCACGACAGGGCGCAATTGCCTCGCAACCCTGGCAAACCAGATTCTCGTTACTCAATAGCTTGCTGGGTCAGATCAGCTTAGACCTGCGCGCGGCGATAGAAATTTCCGGATGCCAGGTCGATTCGGCCCCTGGGCCACGCCGGGCTACAACAGCATCAATCAAGTACGGCCTTCCTTCACGGTTAACCGCGGCCGCTCTTTGCATTGCTAGTGCCACTTCCTCCGGCCTTGAAATCTGTATCCCGTCTATATCAAATCCCTTGGCGATGCTGACGTAATCGACATCCGGACTACCTAGGTAACAGGACATGTCCTTCCACGAAGCTTTGTCCTTTCTGGCGATCTTTGAAAACAGGTGAATGCGCCCTCTCTCGCCATCGTAGCTGCGATTGTTAAACACAACAATTGTGATCGGTATGTCATAGCGCGACGCCGTCCACAAGCTCTCGATTTGCCCAAACAACATGGCACCGTCACCAACGAGGCTGACGACCTGACGGTCTGGCTGGGCAATCTTTGCCCCCATAGCGGCGCCGCAACTCCAACCCAAAGCATATCCGGTTGTCTGGCCAATCAACTGCTTCTCATCGGGTCCGAAATTCATCCAATTTCGCGGTGTATTACCGCCCGTTTCCTTTAAAATTATTGCATCCTTCTCAAGGGCCTGGTCCATTTCATAGCAAAGCCTTTCGGTTGCCAGCGGTACGTTATCCCAGACGCTCTGGGCCCGACGTTCCAGTCGCTGTCTTGATGCCGCATAGCTCTCCTCAGCCTTCGCAAGGCGCGCGGATTTAATCTTCCTGATCTGACTTCTCGTTGCTGTCGCCTCTATCGAGTCGATCAACGCCCGAATCGTCTCCTTCTGGCCAGCCGCAATAGCAAGGTTTGTCGGATAAATATTTGCAATTTTATCGTACTCGACTCGAACGTTAATCACCGTTGCATCAGCAGAAACCGGGGAGGTAACAATCGAAGGATCCGGCATCGGCGAGCCAAGGTTAAGGAAAACATCGGTCTGGCGAAATCCGCTTGGAAAGCCCATCGAAGTGGACCCACCATACAACGGGTGTCGAAACGGCACATCACCGAAAACACTGTAGCCCTGTGCAAATCTAATCGACAAGAGTTCTGCAAGTTCCACAAGATCCGCGTTAGCTCCGGCACGGGTCACCTCTGCGCCGACATTGATCAGTGGACTCTCCGCATCCAATAGCAATCGAGTAGCCTCTTCAATCGCCTCGGCCCTTGGCTCCAGTTGCAACGGAACATCGAATTTGTGCTGCGGATAAATTGTTTGCTCGACATCCTCAGCTGTCAAAACTTCGCGCGGCATCCGGATATACACAGGACCGCCGGGCGGCGTACCAGCAAGCTTGATACCGCGACGTACCATCTCACTGATACGCTCCGGGTGCCTAATCTCCCATCGCCATTTGGTGAATTGCTCTGTGGGCTGCAACCAATTGTCAACCTGCTGAAAACCGTCGCGGCCAGCCGTCTCCGTATCACCTCCATCGGAAAACACAATCAAAGACGAGCGGTCTTTCCACGCGTTGTAGAGATTACTTAGCGAGTTCGGAATGCCAATGCTGCCTAAAAACAGCGCCGCCAATCTGCCACTGGCGAGCTCGTAGCCCTGCGCCATACTGGTAGCCTGGCCTTCTTGCAATGCAACGATCAAGTTCAATTCCGGCCGCGTGGAACACGCATCGTAAAATGACGTTTGACCGGTGGAATTGGTATCGAATACGTATTCAACGCCAGCCGCTTTGAGGCACTCTGCGACCACTTCGCCTCCGCTGCCAACCATTTCGAAAGCTTCCTGCCTGGAACCCGTCGCCGCATTCGCTACCGAGCCGAGAACGGATTCTATAGCCGTGGCACTAAATCCCAGCGCAAGCATCGATTTTGCAAATTCTCTGCGCGACAGATCCTGGTCTAGAAGCTTTTTTATCAGTTCTCTCATCACTTGCCACCTATATTTTTGTTAAGACAGTTTGATGTTGGTCCTATCTGCATAATTGCTTCCCTAGCTAGAGCTCGAATCCTCAGCGGTGATCTGCAAGACACAGATATTATGCCATTCCGGATCGGAAGGCACCGCCAGCCCAACCAATCCGCCGGGGCTAGTCTGCTACTTACTAATCCAGTGTACACCTGTCGCGTCCAAGGTGCAGACGGAGATTAGCAACGGCGCGCGGTCTGCGGAACAGGCTGCTATGG
>JAYZJE010000245.1:0-4150 GCA_036164895.1 Pseudomonadota bacterium | reverse complement strand
CCAAGATCACCCCACGTCGCTAGCAAAGCTTAAGCGACATGCTGCTGCTCAGCCGCGCACCCAACCGTACGAGGTGTTGCTCGGCTCCGCTCCGGCTTCGCGATATTGAGTCCGGAGGTTATTAATTACATCACCGGATGCCGCCTTGCGTGCAGCACTGACGTCCACCCCGTACAGACTGGCGACATTGAGACCGAACACAAGATCCCGTTCAGCGTCAGTGATCGCAGC
The DNA here is from genome assembly GCA_036164895.1 of Pseudomonadota bacterium. Classification (GTDB taxonomy): domain Bacteria; phylum Pseudomonadota; class Gammaproteobacteria; order Steroidobacterales; genus JAPUGB01. The sequence continues at coordinate 3,919 of JAYZJE010000245.1, read as the reverse complement.
ATAGCCATACTCTTCCTGAAGCGCTTCGGGAATTTGAAAGCGACGGAACGCTTCGATCTGCCATTGTGGCGAACCGAACCAAATACAGTCGGTACCCCAAATCATGTGATCGGCGCCGAAAGCCTGGATGATTTGCCCGAGCAAATGGCCGCAGATGTCCGGATTGGTGATCACCGAGAAACCGAACACACCGCCCAGTTCCATATAGACATTAGTCATATCCGGATTTGCCATGCGCGCCTTGCACAAATCAGTTGTCCATTCGATGTAACCGTTTTCGCCGAGTCGTCTCATCGTTGGCGGTAGATTCGCCATCATGTGGCGCATACCGGAATGATAGACGATGAAATTAATGTCCGGAAAATCCTTCGCTGCCCTATGAATATCGTCCGGTATAAAGTACTGCAAAGCGCGCGTCGACAAAGGCAAGCCTTTGTGCACACTAACATTGGTGATGCCAAGTTCGAGCGCTTTCTCGAGAAACGGGTAGGCAATTTTCTGATCGTCCATGCGCCAAGGTGCATAGGGATTGCCGGTATAGCACTTCCATCCATCGATTCCGAGTTCGGTGACCTGCCGCTCCAATTCCTCTATTGCGCCTGGGCGTACCGGGTCGGCTAATCCGTGACTGAGCATACGCTGCGATCCAGCGATTTCATTCATCGTGTTGCGCGTTAGCACCATGTCCTCGACTGGCAATGTGTGGTCTTTGACCGGCCCGACTGCCCCACCGCTCATAACCGCCATGACCGTGTCGCTATCCAGAAAAATCTCCTTTAAATAATTGGCACGCTGAAGGTCATCCTCAGCCGGAGTCACCCCGACAAGCGCCTGGTTGAAGCCCAACCGCCCGGTAATTTTTCTCATTGCCAGCGGGCCTTTTATCGCATCTTTGACGTGATGCGTTTGTGCGTCAAAAATGAACTGATTTTTTGGCCACGCTTCGTTGTAAGCGGCTGCTTCCATCGCTTCGGCGGTAGCAACGTTAAATACGGGACCGAACACTTCGTTCATCGCTAGAAATGCCGTCGCCATGCCACCGCTAGTTTTCAAGAATTCCCGTCGCGACATACCTAAGCGATGAGCGTTATAGCCGGCCATTTCGTATAGCCGCTTTTCGATCCTCGCCTGCTCGACCGTTTGCGACATCGGATAGAACTCTTCATTCGACACGATCTGTGTTGGTATCGGCAAATGCCGGCCCTTCAACCAATCTAGGTGGTTTTTTCGAATCCACATTGCGTCTTTCTCCTTGCCTGCAGCGCTGCAAATTTTGCGCCTAGCTCATATTAAATGAAAATCACCCTGGGAGTTTTAGTCCCCAACAGGGTGAAATTCCGACTGGAAGCTACCGACCCGCACAAGCTGTGCGCTAGAAATGTTGTAAAAAAATAAAACTCTCACAAGAATATTAACTCCTTCCATACCCACCAAGACGGCAACTCCCACTTAGTCTAAGTGGTTTAGACCAAGCAACTTCGGTCTCCACTGATTCGGGCACAGCGGCAGGGACCGCTTAACGCACAACGCTTTGTTGAACTAGAATTTGATCTCTGGGGGCGCGTTCTGGAACGTCCAGACTTCAAAGGGGGTAATGTTGGTCGCGTATGGGTCCGAGAACAATTGATCGATCAGCCAGCGCCGGCGCATGTCCTCCTGTGCGATCAGGTCCGCTGCCGTGAACGGATCGTCAGCACGCAGTGCAATCTGATCCAAGTAGGTGTCTAGGAACTCCTCGAAAAGACCGGCAATAAAATTAATCGAACGTTGACTGCTATCGCGGTACACGGGTGGCCCGTAGAAACTGACGCCCGAACACGCCGGGTGCCGGCGAAATTCTGAAACTGTGTCGTCGGTGCCCTTGCAGATCAGTTTCCGATACAGCGTCGGATCCTGGCCACGCGCCGCGAAATAAGCATCGGTCAGTTGCTTCAATTCGGCTAGGTCTTGTTCAACTCGAGCACCGGGCATGACGCCAATCCAACCACCGGTTAATGCCTGTCCATCCTCATAAAACTGTATGAGAATAGTCGCATGCAGGTGTCCAACCAACGGTGTTTTCGGATGTATGTCCAGCGTATAAAACAGGCTCCAGATTAGCACCCCGTCAACAGGGCCCGGAACAGCTTTTTTTCCGATCATCACGCGACCGCCAGCCTTTTCAACCACCTGACCCCGCGTAACCCGGGAAGCAAATTCGGCGTATTCGGTGTCGCCGGACTGTTTCTCGAACACAGCACCACTATTCAGTTTTTCGACGCGCGTAAATGCATAGGTATCAATGCGCTCAACAAAGTCTTTCAGAAATTGGGCCTGCGCCTGCTGATTTGGCGTCAGAAGCTGAAAGCGCTCAGCCTCAAGATCAACGAATTTTTCGGCGATATCCACATACGCACCGACGAAGGCGTCTGCCGCAATACTGGTGATGAAAAACGAGAGCAGCACCGCGCCACGCATAGCTTGCATCAATCCGGAGTTCATCGGCATAGAGTCACTTCAGCTAAGTAGCAAATACAGAGGCAGTAGAAGATACAAGAAACGAACCGACGCTAGAACTTGATCACCGGCGGAACGTTCGCAAATGACCAAACGTCAAACGGAACGATCGCACTCGCGAACGGATCTGAGAACAGCTGATCGATCAGCCAGCGCCGGCGCATCTCGTCTTGAGCAAGCAGATCCGCTTTTGTATACGGCTGATTTGCCCGTTTTTCGGCGATATCCACATACGCACCGACAAAGGCGTCAAACAGCCCCGCTACAAACTTTATTGAATCTTCGGTACTACCACGGTACACCGGTGGTCCGTAAAAACTGACGCCTGAGCAGGCCGGTAGGCGGCGAAACTCAAAGATCGTCTCATGGGTACCTTTGCAAATTAGCTCACGGTAAAGTGACGGGTCTTTATCAGCTTTGGCAAAGTATGCGTCCGTCAACGACTTCAGATAATCGAGATCTTCCGCAATCTTGGTCCCGGGCATAACCCCAAGCCAACCTCCAACACTGGAACTACCGTCCTCAAAGAGATTTAGGACAATGGTCGCGTGCAACATTCCGACCAATGGGGTTTTGGTGTGCATATCCAGGGAATAGAACCGGCCCCACACCAAATTTCCGTCACCACGTGCGGGGTTACTCTTTTTTCCTTTCGAAAACATGCGGCCGGCTTTTTCCATAACCTCGCCACGGGTCACCCGCAATTCATACTCGGACCATTCGGTCTCCTGAGATCGGTCCTCGAATTCCAGTTCACCGTTCATCGCGCCGATCCTGCCAAAATACTTCGCGTCCATGTCCAAAATGAACGCCGACAGATAGTCGGCCAGTTCGCGCTGCTCCGGCGGCAAACGTTCGAGCCGTTCGTCGTCGCCAATTTCAGCGCTCGCCATGGAACCGTCCCACCAATTTAAATAGCAAATTTTGGCCGTTGGGTATGGAAGATCACCACAACGCTCCTTAACGGTTTCTGCTCCCGCTTGCATGGATACGGCAAACAGGGCAACGGTCATCAGCCGTATCAGTCCACAGCTGAAAGTGATGGCATGCTGCTTCATAGAACCCCCGGTGAATTAGTTGTTGTGCCCGCGGTAGCTTGAGTCTGGTCGTCAGCCCGGACCGGGTCAACCGGACGCTAGCGCTCGCGACCACTGTACGCCCGCGACCGCCTGCATCATCGCGTCGAGGTCCGGGGCTCGCGCAGCATTTGCTATAGTTTCGGGATGTATATCAATGAATGGTATGTCATGGCTCAAAGCGAAGAGCTGACTAACCGTCCCCTCAAGGTCAAGGCGCTGGGACAGGATTTTGCTCTATTTCGTGACAGCGATGGCAACGCACTTTGCCTGGCCGATGTGTGCATTCACCGTGGCGGGTCGCTATCGAGCGGCAAGATCAAGGGAGATTGCCTGCAATGCCCTTA
>JAYZJE010000244.1:0-6521 GCA_036164895.1 Pseudomonadota bacterium | reverse complement strand
GGTATTCCGGCCGAATCCGAGCAAGAAATAAGCGAGGATCTGTCGAATTATTTCGCCCGCGTGTTCAGCATTCCCGTGAAAAACACCACCCATACCGACGACGGCTGAGACGGACGGCACCGGCAGTCCGGCTCAGTAGGGACCTTCCTCAACGATCTCGCCGTGCGGCAGGTTCCAGCGGAATGCCCCATACCACGCCTTTTCCGTCGCCTGAAGCATGAGCCGATCCAGCCTGGAATGCAGCGGGTGACGGACTTCGATATGTCCGCGGCCGAGCCAACACTGGCCAATAACCTCACGGTCCGTAACGGCCAACCGAATCAACTGGCGATACGACAGCTTCGCCGGATCCGGGTTCGGAATATGGCGTTCGTATACCGACGACAAACCGGCGTAGGGCATTTCATCCGATTGTGCTGTGCGTTCAATAACCATGGACCCCTCCATCATCGTGACGCCGTTTCGCGCAAGACGCCCAAACAACTGGTTCGCGTGAATTTCGACCGGAATGTCGTCCATCAGCAATTTTGGCATGCCAAACAGCTCTCGGCCCCCGAGCATGGCCATGTCATCTGACACCCACAGATATGGCATCGTCTGAACCGTCTCATTCCCGTAGCGCACCTCTTGGATCAGACCAACCTCCCGAAAGCTTAGCGAATTCGGCGGCTGCACATTGTTCGTAAAAAACACTCTGACCCGGTTATGTTCGCCGGGTTTGCAAAACGAGGGCGTTATACGCGCCAACTCGTCGGCGTCCGCGGTGCACTCGATGATCAGCATTTCGGCCCGCTCCATTGGATGCGGACCCTGGCCCAGCGGCGAACTCCAGACCGGCATAACCAGTTGTGGTTTTGATTTTTCGGCCATGGGCTACCTCTAAAACCTAAACCTAGCGGCCGTGCAGCGACCGGTCAAGCGGAGGGAAATATCGCCTGTGTTTAAAAATCTAGGCTAGAATTCACACTTCCGATTTCGGCGCTCGAGCAAACTATGCCGCACAGTTTATTAAGCCATAAGGTTTAAGGCTTAATTTACCATCTGAGTACGCGGGAAAGGACCGACTTTAATGCCGCTGCATTCCTCAATGATCTCTTGGATAGCCTCACCGGTGCAATGAGTGCGCCTTTTTCAGCTGAAACACAACTCGCGATAGACGGGCAAGTCTAGACTGATGGGCTACACCCGAATGGACGTGCATCCCTTTACCGGCGCGCTGGGCGCAGAAGTCAGTGGAATCTGTCTTGCCGAACCACTCGATGAGGCAACTTTCAGAGAACTGCGGGATACCTGGCTAACCTATCAAGTTGTGTTTTTCCGCGATCAAGAGCTAACGCCGGAGCAACACGTCGCTTTTGCCGGGCAGTTTGGTAAATTCCAAAAACCTGGGTTTGTCCCAACGTTGGAAGGCCACCCCAATATCCGCAAACAGGAGATGGACGAATACAGCAAAATCGGCTCGGACGTCACCTGGCACACCGACGATACGTTCCTTGAAATACCGTCAATGGGCTCGGTACTGTATGCGCTGGACGTACCGGAAGCTGGCGGCGACACAGCCTGGATAAACATGTACAAGGCTTTTGAAACCTTGTCGGAACCAATGCAGGCATTCATCAGTCCGATGACGGCAATACACGACATTTCAGCGACGATGGGGCTGGACATACTGAAGAACTATGGCGCCAAAGCCTGGCAGAAACTGCATGATTCCACTCCGCCGATCGAACACCCAGTGGTGCGAACTCATCCTGAGACCGGCCGCAAATCCCTGTTTGTTAACCCGCTGCTGACGTCTTCAATCAAAGGCCTCAGCGAGCCAGAGAGCCGGATGCTGCTCGATCTACTGTTCCAGCACATGCAACAGCCAGAGAACATGTGTCGATTTCGCTGGCGCAAACATTCCGTCGCGTTTTGGGACAACCGGTCGACGGCGCACAAAGGCATCAAGGATTTCTTCCCCGCCCATCGGCTGATGCACCGAGTCGCCATCGCAGACACTGAGCGGCCACGCTGAGGTTGTGTGCCGAACAAGCCAGCCTCAAATAGAGCGTCCTGTGGCCACGCCTCGATCACCGCCTGACGATCTCACAAAGTCCTGATAGTCTAGTGCGTGACGTTTAAAAACAGTGGGAAATTGCCCGCAGTGCAAAGCGTCATTCGCGCTTCCCACTGAATACGGAACAACGAGGAAAAAATCATGAAATATAAAAAGCTCGGAAAATCCGATCTGGAAGTATCCGTTGTCGGGCTCGGCTGCATGATGTTTGGGAGTATGTGCGACCAGCAGCAAACGAACGACGTCGTCGACGTAACTATTGATGAAGGCATCAATATGTTTGACGTTGCCGACATTTACGGCCACCCGCCGGGCACAGCTGAAACGATGGTGGGAAAAGCGTTGGGCAATCGGCGCAAAGACATTGTGCTGGCGACCAAATTTGGCGCTCAGAGTGGCGGACACGGCGGTAGTGTCGAGGGTGGCGGTACCCGCGAATACATAATGAACGCTGTCGAACGAAGTCTTGAACGACTCGGTACCGATTACATTGATCTTTACCAGTACCATTTTCCGGAAGTTGCAACACCAATCGAAGAAACGTTGCAGGCACTCGACGTCTTGGTAAAACAGGGCAAGGTAAGGTACATAGGTTGCTCAAACATGGATGGCACCCAACTGTCTGAAGCCGATTCTGTTGCTAGCGAGAACAACCTCAGTGAGTTCGTCTCGGCACAGAACTGGTACAGCCTACTTCACCGGGATATTGAGACTGATCTGTTGCCGGTGGCCGAAAAAATCAGTGTCGGTATCATTCCCTATTTTCCGCTGGAAAGCGGATTACTGACCGGGAAGTACCGCAAAGGTGCCGAGGACCCAGAGGGTTCACGCCTTGCTAAATGGGGTGGCGCATTCAAGACCGACGACAAAATGGATACCGTCGAAGCAATGCGTGAATACGGTGAGAGTATTGACCGAAGCGTGCTGGAACTTGCTATGGGCCGGCTGACGAACCGACCCGCAGTTGCAACGGTTATCGCCGGCGTGACCACACCGGAACAAGTTCGGCAGAACGCGGCAGCGGGAACCTGGGAACTGACCGCAGACGACATGGCCACGTTAGATCAGCTGACCGCCGTCTGGGTCTGAGGGAGCGGCGTTTTTACTGGCCAGTGGACGGGGGACGCCGGGTAGCAATTACTTACCCCACTCGGCAAGCGATCAGCCGGATTCAAATACTTGCCGCGTCGGTGCGTCAATCAATTGTTTGTCGCTCCACGGCCTCCCGGTAGGGCTTCCACGTGGCCCAGAGCAGCAGGCCACCGAGAATAACCGAACCGACATTAACGACGGTGATTGACTGGCCGAGGGCCATAGGATCCTTATAAACAGTATCCGTTATCCAACCGACTGCGGTAGGACCCAGGCCCGCCGTGATGATGTTCAGAAACAGCATCCAGGTTGCAGAAATTTGTCCGCGCAGCCGGTTTGGCGTTACCAGCTGCAGTGCCGCGGCCGCCATGCCCATCGAAATGGCAGAGCCGAATGCAAACGGGCAGGCGATCATCAGCGCTAGCGTGGGATCCTTCACAGATGTCGCCAACAGGCTCAGGGGCGTCATGATGATTGCCGCGAGTACAGCGACGCGCAGCGTCGCGTCCTGGTACCCCTTGCGCAGCAGGTGATCGGCGAGCCAGCCGCCACCGATTGCGCCCAGCGGTGAAAATATCACGACGATCAACCCCAGCTTCAGGCCGGTCTCGGCCGGGGCGAAGCCAACGACCCGCATGAAATAAGTGGGAATCCATGTCGCCATGGTCGTCATCGGCAACGCCAACAAAGCGAACCCGCAGAAGTGGGCGATATAGACCCGCCAGCGCCGAAAGGCGAATTCCAACCCTTGTTTAAGTGAAATCTCGTCTTCCTTAGCTGTCCCAATTCCGTGACGCGCCGGTTCCTTAACGGCGAACATCAGCGCCGCAACTAGAATTCCGGGCAGGCCGATAGCGATGAACGCCATTTGCCAAGGCGCGACTGTGCCAATCAGCGGCAAGTCGACCGAATCAGCACCGGCGGCAAAACGAATCGCTATGCCGCCAAATATCAGTGCCAAGCCAACCCCGAAGAACGCTCCGGATTGATAGATGCTGATGGCGCGGCCAAGTTTTTCCCTTGGAAAAGAGTCAGCAATCATTGAGTAAGCAGCCGGTGATAGCGTGGCTTCGCCGACACCCACGCCTACTCGCGCCAGAAACAATTCCCAGAAATTTCTTGCGAGGCCACAAGTGGCAGTCATCAAGCTCCAAAGAAAGATGCCTGCAGCAATGATCGAACGGCGACTATGCCGGTCGGCAAGGCGGCCGATCGGCAATCCCATCAGCGCATAAAAAATTGCGAAAGCGAGTCCCATCATGATTCCAATGTCGGTGTCCGATAGCCCGAGATCAGCCTTTATGGGGTCAACAAGCAAAGCGATGATGATCCGGTCTGCAATTGAGAAAACGAACGCGACGACCAGCACCGCCACACCGAACCAGGCTACCGCCGGTTTTGGCCAAGCGGGGCCCGTGGATTCAGAATTCTGCATTAATCCATCTCCCACAATGCTCGAGGATTAAAAGCGGCCAAACCAGGTTCAGGCGCAACAACCCGACGGCGGAATGGCCCGCTTCTGAGCACGAAACTGCTCGTTGAGGCACATCAGCGGAAACAACCTGCATTAGCGTTAGTTCCCGGCAGCGGAGGCTTTGTCTTGCAGGAGAACGGCGAGACCGTGTAACTCGTCTTCACCCATCCAGGCAAAGGACGGCATAGGGCGGCCGGTCAAACTTGTTTCAGCATCCGGCATCCGACCTTCCCCCAGCAACACGACCAGTGCGTCGGAATCGGAACCGACCACGAATTCCGAAGCAACCAAATCGACGCCCAAGCCCTCTATGCCTTCGCCATTCGGTCCGTGACAGGCCGAGCAATGCACATTGTACAGCGGCGACATTGCTGAATCCTGCGCGGTATCAACGGTGACTGGCGCAACTTCAACGGGATCCGGGATCGGCACCGGCTTGCGCGAGGCCATGCCGAAAGGGGCAACTTCTGCCACGACGATCCGATCGCCCCGATCGATTGCCACCGTTTTCGAATTAACGTCGCCGGATGCAGTCAAACCATATGCCGCCATCGATACAGCTGATGCAACGACAACCCAGGCGAGCAAAGCGCCGTTTTTCCAAATCATCATGCGGAGTTTCGGCAGCAAATTTATAAAGCTGATGACAAGAATCCCCGCACACAAAATGACCGACAGGTACAGAGCAAAAACCAAGGTCTCAGGTGACCACATACCTCCCTCCTCAAACATAGCCCACATGTTCCGTGCTACATCTTCCGGCAGCAGCAGCAATGACGCAAATGCAGTGGTTCAGGTCCGTCACCATCGCTACTTGTCATTCAATATTCACTTTCCGTCCCCGCTGCTTTGATGGTCCCGGCCTGCCAATCAATATCCGTGGCAAGAAATTCACGCAGGGCTTCAACAACCCGACAGTAAAACGAATCCGGCCGCAAATTTTTGACGTTCGCTGCCAGCTTGGGCACCCAGTTATTTAAATGACGCTCAGCAAAATCAGCCTGACCCAACTGAAACGACAAAATATCGCCAGCGCCCGAAGCCTCCTGGTAACAAAGATAGTGCATGAACTCCAGTTCGACCGAAAGGTGATCCGGAGCCCAGGCGAACTTTTCATCGAGCCCGTAGCCGAAGAAATCGTAGAAGCGGACAATATCTTCCCGAAGTCCTGAGAGCTGTCCCAGCTGCAAATCCTCTCGAATCGGCACGGGCGGTCCGTCATTGCCAACCTCGAAAATGCCGCTGTACTCGAATTTCAATTGAGCCGTATCCATCGAACGCAGTTCGTCAAGTAAACCCCGAACGTCCAGCGAATACGGCAACCCATCGGTGACATACGATGCTTTGCCGCGGGCGAGCACCGGTTCAACGTCATGCGGCGACGCGGTCAAATCGGAGAAAATCGCGTAGCAGCCACACCTTGCTGCCGCCGTACTCTCGTAATCGCGGTTTTCGACAAACCGCTCGGCCGATGTTGCCTTTCCTGCCTGCTGGTTCATGCCATGCTTGTCATACCGGTATCGGGATCGGCCTTTTCGAAATCGCAGGAACTCGGCGGTGTCGGCGCGGACCGGCAGCGGCTTGAGCTCTCATTCGCCCCCTACACCCCAACCGCGAGTGCTAATGTGCCTAGATAGAGACTTTCATCGCCGAGATCGAACTCCACCGATATGCTACCCGATGAATCCGAATTCACTTCCAACCTATATTGACCGCTTTTCTTCCCAAGTTTGTCGATCTTGAATTCGCCAAAAACATCCGTTGTCACCCGCGCTACCTCGCTGTCATTCTGTTTCAGTATTACTTCAGCATCTTCAGCGCACTCTTCGATGCCCTCCATGTCGGCCACCACTGATCCGGCAACAAAACACTGAGTCATTAAATGCAGATTTTTGT
>JAYZJE010000243.1:0-3493 GCA_036164895.1 Pseudomonadota bacterium | reverse complement strand
CCGAGCAGATTCAGGCGGCGCTCGCGGCTTCGGAGTAAGCAGCCTATCATCCCGACTATATGGACTCAGCGACACTACGACAATCGTTTCTGGATTTCTTCGCTTCTCGCGAACACCGGGTGGTGTCAAGTTCTTCGTTGGTGCCTGGAAATGACCCGACCTTGCTGTTTACCAACGCGGGTATGGTGCAGTTCAAAGACGCCTTCCTGGGCCGCGAAGAAAGAAAATACTCTCGCGCCGCCAGCGTACAGCGCTGCCTGCGTGCGGGAGGTAAACACAATGACCTCGAGAACGTCGGCTATACGGCACGACATCACACGTTCTTCGAAATGCTCGGGAATTTTAGTTTCGGTGACTACTTTAAACATGAAGCTATCGAATTGGCTTGGGAATACCTGACCGGCGAACTTGGCATTCCTGAAAGGCGTTTGTGGGTGACCGTGTTCGAGGACGACGACGAGGCGGCTGAAATCTGGCTTAAAAAAATTGGCGTTTCCAAAACGCGCTTTGGGCGCCTCGGAACAAAAGCAAACTTCTGGGCCATGGGCGATACCGGTCCTTGTGGCCCATGCAGCGAAATCTTCTATGATCACGGCAATAAGGTACCCGGCGGGCCACCAGGCTCGCCTGACGAACACGGTGACCGCTTCGTCGAGATCTGGAACCTTGTGTTTATGCAGTTCGACCGCGCCGCCAATGGTGAGATTACCGAACTGCCGAAGCCCTCGGTTGATACCGGCATGGGCTTGGAACGGATCGCTGCGGTCATGCAGGGGGTACCTACCAATTACGATGTCGATCTTTTCCGGAATTTGATAGTGGCCACGGCCGAAGTCACTGGTGCCGGCGAACTTCAGTCCAGTTCTTTGCGCGTCATCGCTGATCATATTCGTGCCTGTGCATTTTTGATCGCTGACGGTGTGTTGCCGGGCAACGAGGGCCGGGGTTACGTGCTGCGACGGATAATTCGCCGCGCTTTGCGACACGGCTACGACTTGGGTGTTTCCGAACCATTTTTTTACCGGTTGGTGCAACCATTGCAAGAGGAAATGGGGGCGGCTTATCCGGTTCTAATCGAGAATTCAGACCACATTAAGAAGGTGTTGCACACCGAGGAAAGCCGCTTTGACGAAACCCTTAGTCAAGGTATGCGAATCCTTGAGGAAGCACTAGACAACCTGAGCGGCAAGGAGTTGCCTGGTGACGTTGTGTTTAAGCTGTATGACACCTATGGTTTTCCCGTTGATCTAACCGCTGACGTCGCGCGAAACCTTGGAATCACTGTCGATCAAATTGGGTTTAACACCGCCATGTTGAGGCAGCGCGAACGCGGCCGCGCAGCGCACCGATTTGCCGTCTCTGATTTGTCTATACAGATCGATACGTCGACCGACTTCGTCGGTTACGACCAGTTGACCGATCACGCGCAGATTATGGCAATTCTGAAAAACGGAGAATCAGTGCAAGAAATCGTTGCGGACGAGGCTGGGCAAATCGTGTTGGACCGCACTCCCTTTTATGCGGAGAGCGGAGGTCAGGTTGGCGACCAGGGCAACATCAGTTCCGCCAACAGCCGCTTTAGCGTCGATGACACGCAGAAAAACGTTGCCGCCCATCTGCACATCGGAACTTGCGAAACGGGGAGGTTCGCGGTTGGGGATGAGGTTGCGGCCAGTGTCGACGTAACCGATCGTGCCCGCACCGTGCTGAATCATTCGGCCACGCATTTGTTGCATGCGGCGCTTCGACGGGTACTTGGTAAGCACGTAATGCAGAAGGGCTCGCTGGTCGCACCCGACCGCCTGCGATTTGATTTTTCCCACTATGCGGCCGTTACCCCAGAGGAGTTGACGGAAATCGAACAGCTCGTTAATGAAAAAATTCGCGAGAACTGTGCAACCGAGTCCAGGCTCATGGCCTACGACGACGCAATCGAGCATGGCGCCCTCGCCTTGTTCGGCGAGAAATATGGCGATGAGGTGCGGGTACTGAAAATTGGAGACTTCTCCATTGAACTTTGCGGAGGTACGCATGTCGATCGTGCCGGGGATATCGGATTGTTCAAGATCACTTCGGAATCAGGGATTGCAGCCGGCGTGCGGCGGATCGAGGCGGTGACCGGTGATGGAGCGTTGGATTGGATCGGCGGTGGTCAGATGGCACTGGATCGCGTGGCCGCGCTGCTCAAAGGCGGCCGTGCTGATGTCGAAGACAAAATTCGGCAGGTGGTAGACCGCAACCGGGCCCTCGAAAAAGAAGTCAAGGCACTGCGAGGGAAGCTTGCTGGGGCCGCAGGTCAGGATCTGGCGGCCGGTGCACGAGATGTCAAAGGTATCAAGGTGCTGTCGGCGCGGCTCGACGACGACACCGATCCCGGCACGTTGCGCGACACCGTCGACCGGATGAAGGACCGACTCGGGACCGCGGTCGTTGTGTTGGGGTCAGCCACCAGCGACGGCAAGGTGCGGTTAGCCGCTGGCGTGACCAAGGACGCCACCGATCGCGTTCGCGCTGGAGACCTAATCAAAGAAGTCGCGGTGCAAGTTGGCGGCAGTGGCGGTGGCCGGGCGGATTTTGCGCAGGCCGGTGGTACCGATCCTCGGCAGCTGGATGCTGCTTTAGCGTCTGCAGAGGTTTGGATCAGTGAACGGCTCGACTGAGTGGGTGGTTTTCCGGTCAGTTGAAATTACCACGAGTCTTCTATAAATCATTGGCTTTCCGATTATTAATGTTTTTTTTAGTGGTTATATTTTTCGGTTCTGCGACTTGATCTTGCTGCAATTGGACGCCCGATACATTATGTGAGATGGTTGCTGTCGGGATCATTAGCACCGCAACAAACTCGAATAGAAATACGCGGTTACCGTTCCAGAGCTAGGCGGAGTTTTCCGCAGAGGCTCAGTCGGACTCACGCGAATAAAACGGGTACAGGTTGTAGCTGCTGTTCTCTGCGAAATTTTGCCGCTGAAGAAAAACGACAAGGATGGGGGGAAAGTTGCCATGCTGATCTTAACGCGACGGGTTGGAGAGACCGTAGTAATCGGTGACGATGTGGATGTCACGGTGCTGGGAATGAGGGGCAATCAAGTCCGATTAGGGGTGACCGCGCCACGGGAGATTGCGGTTCACCGGGAAGAGATATATCAGCGAATCCATGACGATAAAGAAAATAGTGGCGTTAGCGCTCACGCTCATGAAGCCGCAGCCGCTGACTGAAGCGGTCGTTCGTAGCATCCTTTAGCGGCGCTTCGGCGCGCGGCCTTTCTGCATGTATCCTAGTGCGGTATCGTAGGTGCCGGGTCGATCAGTTCATAACACGGAGAGGTGGCTGAGTGGCTGAAAGCGCTCCCCTGCTAAGGGAGTAAGGGTTAAAAGCCCTTCGAGGGTTCGAATCCCTCCCTCTCCGCCATACTATTTATATTCCTTAAATATCAATAGTTTAAGAAAATTCAGCACCAAAATGTAGTACAGATGTAGTGATTTCTGTAGTACA
>JAYZJE010000242.1:0-5385 GCA_036164895.1 Pseudomonadota bacterium | reverse complement strand
CCATGAGTGCGCATAAAAAACACAGCTATCCAGCCGAGGTAACCGAGCGTAAACATCGCCATTAATGAAAACCCGGCCAGCAAGGTTCCATAAGTTGACCAATGTTCGCGGCAAAATTCCATGATTGTTTTGATTGAAAGCCGTGGGTTTTTGGATTCAGCAAGTAGCCCCCTGCGCGCAGGTTCACGCACTGTCAATAGCGCCCACAGAGCCAGGGCAATTCCGGGCAAGCCGGTGATCAGGAAGACCATTTGCCAGGACCGAATTTCACCGATTATGGGAAGCTGTATGGTTCCCACCGACTCAGCGTATGAGGCAATCAGACCTCCAACGATAAAGGCGATTCCGGAACCGAGCGGCGCGCCCAGCATCAAGACAGCATACGCACGCGCAAATTGATCTCGGGGAAAATAATCGCTGATCATAGAGAACGCTGACGGCATGAACGTTGCTTCGCCAACACCGAGACCCATGCGGGCCAGAAACAACTGCATATAGTTGTTCGCAATCCCACCGAGGCTTGCCATGACGGCCCAGCCGGTTGCGCCTAGGCCAATAATCCAACGCCGCGACCGGCGGTCTGCAAGCCACCCCATTGGAATTCCAAGCACGCTATAAAACAGCGCAAACGCAAGTCCGGAGAGTAGGCTGACCGCAGTATCATTAACGCCGAAGTCCTCCTTGATCGGATCGATGACCAGCGTGATGACAGTGCGGTCCAGAAAGGACTTGATGTACAGCAGCGTCAGAGTCGCGACCACGTACCATGAGTACGCGGGCCGAGGGTAATCAGATGACGCAGTTGATTTAGGTTTGACGATGGTTCAGCTGCTCTGAATGACAGCGGACACAACGGCCTGTCCGGAGTCGTTTTCGAGGATGGCCTGTTCACGCGTAAACCGCAGGCCGGCAGGGGGACCGAAGCGGCTCGAACCCAAACCTGAGAAGCCAAACGAATCGTGGGAGAAATCGTGCACGAAGGCGGTCAGCGATGCATCGTTGACGCTGACTGCGCCGGCTTTGAGCTGCTGCGCCACTGAATGGCCTTCCTGTATAGACCCAGCGAAAACTGATGCTGACAGCCCGTAAGTGCTGTCATTGGCCAACTCGATCGCCTCGCTGATGGAATCGAACGCCATGATCGGGATCACCGGGCCAAAGGTTTCCTCTTGCATTACCTTCATGTCCTGACGGACATTTGTCAGCACCGTCGGGCGCATCCACTGCCCGCCGTGATCGATGATTTCTCCCCCACATTGAATCACGGCACCTTTTTCGACCGCATCGCGCAGATGTTCCATGACGATGTGGGGTTGCTTTTCGAAGATGAACGGTCCGATCAGGCCGGCCTCGATGTTTGGATAGTTTAGTGTCACGCTTTCAGCAACAGCGACGACTTCTTCAACGAACTTGTCCAGCAACGGACGCGCCACATAGGCCCGCTCGAGTGATTGGCAGGCTTGGCCGGTGCTTCCGACCGAGCAATGAGTCACCGTTTCGGCCGCAAATTTTACGTCTGCACTTTCCAGCACGATCACTGGATCTTTACCACCCAGTTCTAGAAACGCTGGAATAAAGTGGCGGGCGGCGGACTCGTAGACTTTGCGCCCGGTAGCAACGCTTCCGGTGAATGACACGGCATCGACGTGACGGATTACCTCCGCGCCGGTTTGCCCCGCGCCTGGTAGCAGCTCAAGTACGTCACTCAACTCTGGGACTTCGCTGATTGCGTGTCGGACCGGCTCGATCCAGCGCGGGGTTACTTCGCTGGGTTTTACCAGCACCGCGTTGCCGGCGGCAAGAGCTGGTAACGTATCGATAAATGACAGAATGATTGGGAAATTCCACGGTGTAATATTGCCTATCAGTCCGTAGGGGACCCGGTGCTGCCATCCGGTGATGACTGCGATCCCCGCTGAATGCGGTTCTGGTTCGGTAAAAACGGATTGAACCTCGTTGACGACGCGTTCGATCGTATCCGGAACGCTGTCCGTTTCAAGCCTAGCCACATGGCTCCGGCCGGTATCGATCTGAATGGCCTCAAGAATTTCAGCGCGATGTGTTTTCCACCGCTGGCCGAACTCACGCAGGACGGCGACGCGTTCTGCTAAGGACTTTGCAGCCCAAGTGGTTTGATGTTTGCGCAATCGTTGTGCGACTGCCTTAATCTGACTGCCATTCGGTTCCAGAAACTCGTGGTCGTATTCACCAGTGTAGGGATTGCGAACTTTGTTTATTGTTGTCACGCAGATGGCCTCTTTTCTAGTATCTCTGCTTGGATAATAAGACCTGCGACGCCGGATAAAAAGGGCCGGTCTAGCAATTAATCCAATCTGCGAAGCGTTCGCCGAGCAGTTGGGCATCACGGAAAGCCGGCTCCTTGCAGCCAGCTATGAACAACGGTTCAATGAGCTCGCTGCTGCGGGTATGATCCGATCGGCACTTGCCAGGCTTAAACCATCTCAACAAATGAGGAACATCAGATGTCAGCCGGAATTCTTCTGTTTGGAGCGACCCGCGGCACAGGGCTCGAAGCTGCTGGATTATTGGTTAAACGTAGCGAACCGATAACCGCATTCGTTCGGCCGAATTCAGATATAGAGCCGTTGACCGCACTTGGTGCCAATGTAGTTGTCGGAAACGTGCTCGACACACCGAGCGTCGAAGTTGCATTCGCCTCAGGCACGTTTAGGGCGGTCATCACCACGGTGGGTGGTAAACGCGGCGAGTCGCCCAGGCCGGATTTTGAGGGAACCAAAAACATCGTTGATGCCGCCAATGCGGCAGGTGTAAAGAGGTTGCTGATGGTTACCGCCGTCGGTTCCGGTGACAGCCGCCCAGTATTATCCGCAAAAGCCTGGGAATTTCTCGGCCCGGCCATGGAGCTGAAGACCAAGGCGGAGGATTACCTCCGAGCCAGTGGTCTGGATTACACAATCCTGAGGCCCGGAGGTATGAACTCGGACTTGCCTAGCGGCGCGGCCATCAAAACCCTCGACCATACCGCGATGGGTATTATCAGCCGGGCGGATTTAGGTGCCTTGCTTGTCGACTGCCTGGATGACGATGACACGATCGGGCAAACGTTTCATACGATTGATCCGACAATTAAAGAACAACCGCCGCTGCAACGCGGTGATGATCTGCCCAAGTCGAAGTACTGATTGACCGGCTCTCCCGCAAAGCTGGGCACGAAGCCGTTGCTCCAGAATTACTCGCCGCCTGATGTGCGGCGCATGATCTGGTCCGCGAGCTTAGGACTGTCGCGTGATCAACTACCCACTGCGTGATGTTTCCGACAGGCATCACCGAATGCCTTAAAAATAGCCATAGACGGTTCGTCCTCCTGCACCCTCCATTCGGGGTGCCACTGGACACCGAGTGCAAACGCCGGTGCGTCTTCGATAACAAATGCTTCGACCAGACCGTCGTCGGCTGTGGCTTCGACCTTGAGCCCGTCGGCGAGTCGATCGACGGCTTGAGAATGCAGCGAATTAACGGTGATAGTTTGCTCGCCGGTGATTCTTTCAAGTAAACCGCCGGCAACAAAGGTCACTTCGTGGGAGGGACCATATTGAACCTCAAAGGTCGCGTTGGGATCTTCTTTATGGACGTTGTATCCGGGTACCTCATGGATCAATTGATGCAGTGTGCCGCCGAAAGCAACGTTTATTTCCTGGAACCCGCGACAAACACCCAAAAGTGGCAAGCCTGCTTTAACCGCTGCGGGTAGTATGGATAAAGCCACGCTATCCCGTTCCGGGTCATGCCAAGTGCCGGGTTTGCTCGGAGGACCGGCATAGCGAGCCGGCTCGACATTGGACGGGCTCCCGGTAAAAAACAGCCCATCCACGTGGTTAAGGATCTCGGACACGTCGAGTTTATTGGCCATTGAAGGTAGCCCGATCGGATAAATACCGGATCCAGAGATTAGCGCCTGTAGATATTTCTCGCCCACCATATGGAAATAGTGAGCTGCGTCGATCTGGCGCCGATCGGACACGACAGCTACTAGAGGCTTATTGCTTGGCATTGGTTATTACGTTGCCAGACATCGCTGAGGAATGCCATACGCGAACGAAATGTATGGGGATCGATGCTGCGAACACGGGTAAGATAGTCGCATTAATATAGAACGACAATGGAATGGATATAGGGCTGCGAGCCATGAGTGCTGTAACGAATCTCGAACCTTACTGGATGCCGTTTACCGGCAACCGTCACTTCAAAGCGAATCCGCTATTGATTGCGGCCGCCGAGGGTATGTATTTCACGACCACGGATGGCAAGAAAATCCTCGATGGCATCGCCGGACTCTGGTGTTGTGCGGCGGGTCACTGCCACCCAAAGATCGTCGCCGCTATTCAGTCGCAGGTCGCGACACTCGACTACGCGACGGCATTTCAACTCGGTCACCCCGGGGTATTCGAGTTGGCCGACAAGCTAACCGGCATTGCGCCAGGTAACCTTGATTATGCGTTTTTTACAAACTCCGGATCAGAGGCGGTCGATACGGCGCTTAAGATCGCGATCGCCTACCATCGCGTGCGAGGCGAAGGACAACGGATACGCTTAATCGGCCGCGAACGAGGCTACCACGGCGTCGGTTTCGGCGGGATGTCGGTTGGTGGCATGTCACCGAATCGGAAAATGTATGGTGCGTTGTTGCCCGGAGTTGATCACCTTCCCCACACCCATAACCTAGATCACAACGCGTTTAGCCGTGGGGTCCCCGCATGGGGTAAGCATTTAGCGGACGAGCTCGAAAACATTGTCGCGCTGCACGACGCATCCACCATTGCTGCAGTCATCGTCGAACCCGTCGCGGGCTCTGCGGGCGTACTGGTTCCACCGCAGGGTTATCTGTCCCGGCTCCGCGAGATTTGCGACCGTCACGGTATCCTGCTGATTTTTGATGAAGTGATCACTGCGTTCGGCCGGACCGGTAATCGGTTCGGGGCAAACACTTTCGATGTGCAACCGGACCTGATTGCAGTCGCGAAAGGTCTAACCAATGGCGCGGTGCCGATGGGCGCGGTGCTCGTCGATCAGTCTATCTACGCTGCGTTCATGGCCGGTGCGGAACAAGCGATCGAGTTCTTTCACGGTTACACCTATTCCGGACACCCGGCTGCGGCGGCTGCCGGCATCGCGAGCCTGGACGTCTACGAAGAGGAAGGCTTGTACCAGCGCGCAAACGACATGGCGTCAGTGCTCGCGGACGCGGTGCACTCACTTAAAGGATCACCACACGTCATCGATATCCGGAATATCGGCATGATGGCCGCGGTTGAGTTGCTGCCCCGCGAAGGCGCGCCAACGCTCCGCGCATTTGATGTGTTCCGGCACTGTTTCGATGCAGGGGTTTTAGTACGCACGGCTGGC
>JAYZJE010000241.1:0-9605 GCA_036164895.1 Pseudomonadota bacterium | reverse complement strand
ACTACGCGGATCGAGCCGTCGTGTTAGATGTCTGGTGTATCAACGAGTACGATGGGATGCCGCAGGGCCTGGAAGGCCAGCCGATTCGCTGGGCTGTACCGGAAAATCTGCTTAAGCAAGGGCTCTTACCGGCTGATCGTCCGATCGTCGACGCGTTGATGCGCTGTCGCTGACGCCAAATCAGCAGGTCGCCAGTAGAAACTGAATTTCCCGTTCCGCCTGCACCGGTCGGCTATCCGCTGCCGACCACTCCATGAATCTCAGCGTGAACCGATGGTGGTCACCGCTGATTTCTGGATATAAGCCACTGTCGCTGGGTAGCGATACCCGCAGCAAAACAGTCGCATCCTTCCGGTCCAGCGTCTGCTGATAGACGCCGTTAACGGCCACTTGGTTGCTGGGTTGACGACTCAGCCGAAGCAGCCAAAGCAACTCGGAGACACTGTCACATAACGGCCGTACGACCTGCAGCCAAGCCTGCATGTCACGTGTGCGTCGCTCGAAGCTTTGCCCCAGCCAATGGGAGTAGTCTGGCAAATCAAATGCACAGGTTCCGCCCGGAATAGAGCTACGATGACGAATGGCATTTAGAAACTCACTCTCTCTCAGCTCTTGCAGGTATTGCGGCCCGACAGCGTTGAGCTGGGACCGCAAGCTCTGTAGATTATCCAGCACTCCGCGCAAGCGGTTCGCGTCGACCTGCTCAGTGGCTTGATAGCTGTTCAATAGCATGATTTGGCGTTCCAACTCTTTTAGTACGTCACTGCGGACATCGCCACGGATCAGAATTGACACGATATCGAGTATCCCAGTGACTGCGTTGCGACTCGCCCACGATGAACTTTGCTGAACATGGTGATGCAGATGCTGATAAAGATAATCGATACGCAGAAACGTGCGCATCCGCTCGGCAAGCGGCTGCTCATACACAACCATCGAATCTGACGTTGCAGATTGGGCTACGGCTTCGGCCGTCTGGATCATAAAAGGCGTCTGCGGTTTATTCCCGTCCACATAACAGGGGCCACAAGCTTATTCTGCGACAGTCTGCCCGGGACCGCAATGGCGTTCCCCGTAACTGGGGCGTCATACCGACGCCGCGAGGTTAATGTAGGTGTTATGCAGGGTTTCGACCTGCTGCCGGGTCGCCGCTAGGCTGCCGGCATTACTGATAATATCGGCGGCGGCGGCGAGGCGAACCTTCCGATCTGTCTGCGCGCGTATTATCAATTCCCCACGATCGTCGGTTTCGCCGTCCCGCGCCGCCAGTCGTTCTCGCTGGATCTTCGCTGGGCAATCCACCACCAGCACTCGGTCGACTTGGCTCTGAAAGCCCACCTCGACAAGCAGTGGCACAACCAGCAATTGGTAAGGCCCCCCTATCCGATGCGTTGCCTCCAGCATGACCGCCCGTATCCTGGGGTGCAAGATAGTTTCTAGCTGCTGTCGCAGCTCATCGTCGGCGAAGACTATGGCCCGCAGGCGCTCGCGATCCAATTCTCCGCGGGCATCCAGCGCCTCGGGGCCGAACGCGGCGACAATGTCACCCAAGGCAGGTTGGCCCGGTTGTACGACCTCGCGGGCGATTTGGTCGGAATCAATCACCGGCACCCCGAGATCGCCAAACATTGAAGCCACAGCGCTCTTGCCTGTGGCAATTCCTCCGGTCAGGCCGATGCGAAACACTGTCCAGTTGCGATCGCTCATTAAGGCTCCTTTCCGGTTCCTTTAGGCGCCTCGCATTCCCACATAGGCGGACATCAGGTTGGGTCCCCAAATCAACGCACACAGACCGGCTCCGGCTAGGAACGGCCCGAACGGTATCGGCGCCCATCGAATCCGTCGGCCGACTACAATCAGGGCAATACCGGTGAGGCTTCCGACCAGCGCTGAAAGCATAATGACCAGTGGCATCATCTGCCAGCCTAGCCATCCGCCCAGCGCGGCGAGCAGTTTGAAATCGCCGTAACCGACGCCTTCCTTGCCCGTTAGTCGCTTGAATACCTTGCATACCGTCCAAAGCGACAAATAGCCTGCTATGGCTCCTAGCACGCTAGATTGCAGGTCGGGAAACGGCGGTATGTCGGTGAGTAGGCCCGATAGGCTCAGTGCTAGGGCTAGCCAAAGCAGCGGTTGCGTGATGGAGTCGGGTAATAATTGGTGCTCCAGGTCAATCGCCGATAAGGCAATCAGGGCCCAGCCCAATACCAGAGCTGCTGCCCCAGCTAGCGTAGGACCGAATTTCCAGATGATCGTTGCCGACAACAGCGCACTCAGCAGTTCGATTAACGGATAGCGCGGCGATATCTTAGCGTCGCAGGTGGCACAGCGCCCTTGCAAAAGAAGGTAGCTCAATACGGGCACGTTGTGCCGGGCCGCAACCGGGGAATTGCAGGCGGGGCAGTGTGACCGCGGCGAGATCAGGTTGATTGGGGCTTCTGCGGGTTCCAGTTCGCCGGGCTGGCTGAGTAGTTGGCTCGCTTGCTTGCGCCATTCCCGGTCAATCATCAGCGGCAGGCGATAGATAACGACGTTCAGAAAACTGCCGGCGATAAGCCCGAGCAGGACCGCGCCGGTGATGATCAGAAATCCTGGAAGTCGTGCAACTGCGCTGAGAATAAGATAACCACACCTATTTTGGTCAGCCTTGGCAGTGGCGGCGAGGTTTAGGCCTTCAGAAACCTGGGCCCAGACGGCGCAGTCTTGGTACGCCGGGATAATGATGGTGGTCAGGATAATACCGGTGATGGCCACCACGATCAGCAGTTCGATGAGCGTGAAGCCCTGTTGCAGTTTTATTTCGTTCTCCGACACGTTGCCGGCCCGAGGCGCTGCCAAGGGGTAATGTTGGAGGATTTTTTCTGTAGTGATCATAGCCCGCATCAGTGTCGCGGTGAAGAAACGCGGCGCTATTGTAGCAACACCTTTTTATGGCCACGTTGGCGTAGGAGACGGTTTATCTGTGGCAGACTTTCGCGGACAATAGCAGCCTTCGATTTCCTGGGCGAACCTCGGGATACGAATAAGGACAGCGAGACCGATGAATTTGCACGAGTATCAGGCCAAGCAGCTCTTTGCCCGTTTTGGCATCCCGGTTTCGTCCGGGGAGGTTGCCGAATCGCCCCGGGCAGCTCGGCAGGCGGCCAAGCGATTGGGCGGCTCGGTATGGGTTGTCAAGGCTCAGATTCACGCGGGTGGTCGTGGCAAGGGCGGTGGCGTGAAGCTGGCATACAGCCTAGACGAAGTGCAGGCTGCGGCGGCCGTTATGCTCGGTACCAGGTTGGTAACGAAACAAACCGGCAGCACAGGGCTACCGGTTAATCAGGTATTCGTTGAAGCGGGTAGCGACATTGAAAAAGAACTGTATCTGAGCTTGCTCGTGGACCGTACCGTCGAGCGCGTGGCGTTCGTGGCTTCCGCAGCGGGTGGCATGGGCATCGAGGAAGTTGCCGCGACGACGCCTGAGAAAATCTTCACAGTTAATGTAAACCCCGCTGCGGGTTTGCAGATTTACCAGTCACGCATTCTCGGTGCTGGGCTCGGTCTGGACGACGAAGCAATGCGGCAATTTATTGCAATGACGGCCCAATTATACTCATTATTCTGCGAGTGCGATGCAGGCTTGGTTGAGATCAATCCGCTGATCGTGAATAAGTCGGGCGAGCTTTTAGCTCTGGACGCGAAAATAAGCATCGACGACAACGCGTTATTTCGTCACCCCGATCTTGTGGCCATGCGCGATCCGACCCAGGAAAATGAACTGGAGCGGTCAGCGAGTGAACACGATCTAAACTACGTGTCGATGGACGGGAACATTGCATGCATGGTCAACGGCGCAGGCTTGGCGATGGCGACCATGGACCTGATTAAGCTCCACGGCGGCGAACCGGCGAACTTTCTAGATGTCGGAGGAGACGCCACACCGGAACGGGTTGCCGAAGCTTTCAAGCTGATTCTGTCCAACCGTCAGGTCAGTACGATCCTCGTGAATATTTTTGGAGGTATTGTCCGTTGCGACCTGATAGCCGAGGGTATTGTTCAGGCGATACGCGACGTAAAAGTGTTAATACCCGTCGTTGTGCGCTTGGAAGGAACGAACGTGGAACAGGGCAGAGCGCTGCTGGAGAAAAGTGGGTTGGATATTGTAACTGCCAACGATTTGACCGATGCGGTCAACAAAGCCGTGGCGGCAGCGTACCGCGTTTTGGTTGGGGCTTATCGAGGATGGACAATTTGTGAGCATTTTTATCAATAAGGACACGGCCGTTGTTGTTCAGGGGCTGACCGGACGGCAGGGTTCGTTTCACGCTAGGCAGTGCCGCGAATATGGCACTCGACTGGTTGCCGGCGTGACGCCCGGCCGCGGTGGTGAAGAATGCCTTGGGTTGCCCGTCTATAGCTCCACCCACCAAGCTGTCCGCGCAACCGGCGCTACTGTCAGCATGATATGCGTGCCGGCGTTGTTCGCTGCGGATGCGATTTTGGAGGCTGCCGATGCCGGGATTGAGTTGGTGGTTTGTATTACCGAGGGCATTCCGGTGCTGGACATGGTGCGTGTCAAGGCCGCCTTGCGGTATTACGACTGCCGATTGATCGGGCCAAATTGTCCCGGCGTAATTACGCCGGGTGAAAGCAAGATCGGTATTATGCCGGGGTTCATTCATCAGCCTGGTCGGGTCGGGATTATTTCCCGGTCCGGCACTCTAACCTATGAGGCAGTATTTCAAACCACGCGCAACGGTCTGGGGCAGACGACCAGTGTCGGTATAGGTGGTGATCCGGTGCGTGGAATAAGCTTTATCGAGTGCTTGGAGCTGTTTGAGCATGATGACGCCACTAAGGGCATCATCATGGTCGGTGAGATTGGTGGAAGCGATGAAGAATTGGCAGCACGCTATGTAAAGGAACACGTGACGAAACCGGTGGTGGCCTATATTGCCGGTGTAACGGCCCCGCCCGGAAAACGTATGGGGCACGCCGGCGCTATTATCTCGGGTGGCGAGGGCAGCGCAGCAGCAAAGTATGCGGCGTTGGAAGCCGCCGGGGTGACGACCGTGCGTTCACCTGCTGAACTTGGAAGCGCTATGCTGCACGAACTCGAGGGCTAGTATTGCCGGCGAAACCGCACGAGCATATTTTTAACCGCTGATTAATCTGCCTGTCCTAAAGTGGTCTGCATGGCCAATACATTAAGAATAGCGCTGGCTCAGTTAAACCTAGTGGTCGGGGACGTCCCGGGCAACGCTGAGCGAATCGCGCAAGTGATCCACGAGGCGCGCCACCAGCATAGAGCACAGCTCGTAGTTTTCCAGGAGTTGGCGCTGTGCGGTTACCCGCCGGAGGATCTGTTGTTTCATGCGGGCCTGAGCCAGCGTGTAGCCAGTGCGCTCGAGAATCTCCAGCACCGCACACAAGGCATTGCCGCACTGATCGGTTATCCCGAGTACGACGGGGATCGGATTTTCAACTCGGCGGTCTTGCTCGCCGACGGCGGTATTAAGGGCAATTACCGCAAGTGGGAGTTGCCCAACTACAGCGTTTTTGACGAAGCGCGCTACTTTACTCCCGGTCAGGAGACCTTAGTCGCTGAAGTCAATGCGGTGCCTGTCGGTATTACGATTTGCGAAGACGTTTGGGAGGGTGAAGCTTGTGCTGCGGCAGTTCGCGACGGCGCTCACCTGATCGTTACGATCAACGGCTCACCGTTCGAATTGAAGAAACAAGTTCAGCGCGAACAGGTGTTGGGCAAGCGCGCTCGTGAAATTGGCGTGCCGCTGGTTTACCAGAATCTAGTCGGTGGGCAGGATGAACTGGTATTTGACGGCGGTTCCTGTGTCGTGGATGCTGAGGGCAAAATCCGTTTCAGAGCGCCGGCTTTCGAAGACGGGATCTATACATTTGATTTTCAGGCGGGCAAGAGCGGAGTGCTAAAGCCCAAGCCCGGTGACATTGCGCCGCTGTCGGGGGAGGAGGGAAGCACTTATGCAGCGATCGTGACCGGCGTCCGCGATTACGTGCAAAAAAACGGGTTTCGCGGGGTGGTACTGGGCCTGTCTGGCGGCGTAGATTCGGCACTGTGCTTGGCGGTGGCAGTTGATGCGCTGGGGGCTGGCGCAGTCCAAGCCGTCATGATGCCGTACCACTATACCTCGGAGATGAGCCTCGAGGATGCTGAACAACAAGCCCGGATGCTCGGTGTGGATTATCAGTTGATCCCAATTGAGGGGATGGTCAAGTTTACTCGTGATGCGCTGAGCGAATTGTTTAGCGGCCTTTCTGACGACACCACCGAAGAAAACATTCAGTCTCGTTGCCGCGGCATGCTGTTGATGGCGATCTCTAACAAAACACGACGCATTGTTTTAACGACCGGTAACAAAAGCGAGATGGCGGTAGGTTACGCGACCCTTTACGGGGATATGGCTGGTGGTTTTGCGCCGATTAAGGATTGCACCAAGACATTGGTGTACCGGTTGGCACGATATCGGAACGGAATTTCGCCGGTTATTCCCAAGCGCGTGATCGAACGCGAACCAACCGCAGAATTGCGTCCGGGACAAAAAGATACCGACAGCCTTCCACCCTACGACACCCTTGATTCAATCCTTGACGCGTTGATGATCGAGGACCAGTCAGTAGACGAAATCGCCGCCCGCGGTTTCGATCGGGATACCGTTGGACGGGTACTGGATATGGTTCGACGAAACGAACACAAACGCCGGCAATCGCCTCCTGGTGTTCGCATCAGCGGGCGGGCGTTCGGTCGCGATTGGCGTTATCCGCTGACATCGGGCTATGGTCGCAGCAAGTGACGACAACTAAGGTGACGATCGCACCCTGATCAGGCTCAAACCAAGCTCTATTGGCTACCAGAATTTGTACCAACTATCTTTTTTAGGCTCGGGAAGTCCGGCGTCCGAGTAGTTTTCCAACAGCACTTTTTCAGTGTCTTCGGCTAGGTCCCACATTCCAAGCTTGCGATAAGCTTTGACCATTATCAGCAAGGCTTCCGCCACAGCCGGCGCTCCGTCGAAGGTTTGCATGCAATAGGTGGCGCGATTTAGTGCTGCCGCAAAGGCATTGCGTTTCATATAGTAGTTGGCCACGTGAATTTCGTGATCTGCCAGACGGTTCCTTAAAAATATCATGCGTTGCCGTGCATCGGGTGCATAGCGGCTTTCGGGAAACCGGTAAACCAGTTCAGCGAACGCTGCAAACGCATCCATTGCTTCAACCGGCGGGCGTTCGCTTAAATCAACCCGCACCCATCTATAGATTCTTCCGTGCTGGCCAGTGAACTGCGCGAGGCCGCGCATGTAGATGGCGTAATCAACGCGAGGGTGGGTGGGGTTTTCGCGTTCAAACTGTTCCGCGGCATCAATTGCCGCTTCGGGCTCACCGTTTTTGAAATATGCATAAATCAGATCCAATTGCGCCTGTTTGGCCTGATTGCTGAACGGGTAACGTGCTTCAAGATTTTCGTAGTACTGTATGGCATTCCCATAGTTTCGGTTGTTGAGTGATTTGTGTGCCAGTTCGTACAATTGATCGGCGCCGGACACTATGTCGCGATCCTTGCGACCCCAGCATGCCGCGAGAAGTAGGGTCAGGGCGACCAGTCCAAGCAGCCGCCACGGCTGTGTAGGAACAGCGAAGCCATATTTTGTTGCGCCAGAC
The DNA here is from genome assembly GCA_036164895.1 of Pseudomonadota bacterium. Lineage (GTDB taxonomy): Bacteria > Pseudomonadota > Gammaproteobacteria > Steroidobacterales > JAPUGB01. The sequence continues at coordinate 1,928 of JAYZJE010000241.1, read as the reverse complement.
ACGTGGATAGATGCGGTGGAGGTTAAATTGGAATCACTACGGGGCGCGAAGTATAACGTAAACTTATTTTTCGGCGGGAGCCTATTCCTGTTAGAACATTTGCAATATGAAATCCTTGCATCAGGCAGCTGAAATTTTGGCGGAACAAGACGGCAGACGTCTAGATCAAGCGCTGGCAGAATTGTTCCCCGCTTATTCACGCTCGCGCCTTAAGCAGTGGATTCTCGACGGTCGCGTGTCCTTAGACGGCGAATCGGCGATTCCCAAAACGCCGGTGCGCAGTGGTCAGCGGGTGCAGCTGAACCCTGCGGTGGAGCTGACCGGTCAACCCCACCCCCAGCCAATCGATTTATCCGTGCTGCACGAGGACGACCATCTACTGGTGGTGGACAAGCCCGCCGGCATGGTCGTGCATCCTGGCGCCGGCAATGCCGACGGCACGTTGCAAAACGGTTTGTTGCACCGTTTTTCGGAGTTGGCAGCGCTGCCGCGTGCGGGGCTGCTGCACCGCTTGGATAAGGGCACTAGCGGCGCGATACTCGTGGCCAAAACCCTTACGGCACATACCCAGCTTGTGCGTGATTTGGAGGCGCGCCAAATCGTGCGCGAATACCGGGCCGCGTGTGTGGGGCGGTTGGTCGCAGGCGGCTCGGTCGATTTGCCGGTTGGCCGGCATCCGACGCGGCGGACGTGCATGGCTGTCGTGAAACGTGGCCGGCAAGCCGTGACGCACTACCGGGTGTTGGCGCGCTTCAAACATCACAGCTATTTGGCTGTGCGCCTGGAAACCGGCCGTACTCACCAGATTCGAGTGCACATGGCGCAACTGCAACATCCTCTGATCGGGGACCCGCTGTATGGCGGACGCCTGAAGGTTCCAGCCGGTGCCCCGCCGAATCTTGGTCGAATGCTGCACTCGTTCCGCCACCAGGCCCTGCACGCTTGCCGGCTCAGCTTCCGCCACCCGGTTACCGGCCAACAGCTGGCGATCGAGGCGCCGCTGCCTCGGGATCTGCTGGAGTTATTGCTTGCATTGGCCGGAACTGCGTCCCCTAGCATTCCATTCGAGGAGATGTCGTGGCCAGATCCGTTAACAGACTCGAGCTAATCAGGCCGAACTGGCCGGCCGCTCCGCGAATTGCCGCCGCGGCGACGACACGCGCAGGCGGCCACAGTACCGGCCGCTTTGCCGAGCTAAACCTTGCTAAACACGTAGGCGACAAGCCTGAGACTGTGGCCCGCAACCGCAAAATTCTCGCAACTGAATTGGACCTACCCGAAGCCCCGCGGTGGCTACAACAGGTGCACGGCACGCAGGTCGTTGATGCCGCTGAGGTCAGTGCGTCGACCCCGGCGGACGCGATCATCAGCACCACCCCCGGCCAGGTATGTGCCGTGTTGACCGCGGATTGCCTGCCGGTGCTGCTGTGTGATCGCGAGGCGCGGCACGTGGGCGCGATCCACGCGGGTTGGCGGGGCTTGCTGGCCGGGGTTATCGAGGCCAGCATCGAGGCCCTCGAAGGGCGCCAGATGGCGGCCAGTAGCATGCTGGCCTGGCTGGGGCCGGCCATCGGGCCGTCGGCATACGAGGTTGGCGGCGACGTCCGGGAGGTTTGCTCGCGCCGGTATCCAGATTGTTTGGGTGTGTTTGCACCCAGTCGGCCGGAGCGCTGGCAAATGGATCTGTACGCATTGGCACGATGGATACTTGAGCGCGCAGGGGTCCGGTCCGTTTATGGCGGCGATTACTGCACGTTCACTGATGGACGGTTTTTTTCCTATCGACGGAACGGGGTGACGGGCCGCCAAGCTACCTGCATCTGGTTGCGATAAAACAGGCTGTAGACGCCTGTTTGTGTCCGGTCGATTTCCCGGGTATCTGGGTGACGGGCAATAATTGGTCCTGCAAAAGCAATAACAAGGGGCCG
>JAYZJE010000240.1:0-9318 GCA_036164895.1 Pseudomonadota bacterium | reverse complement strand
TACGCCCGAGAAATGGACCAGCATCATCAATTCTCTTATTGAGAAGAATAGCGGCGGCAACCTCGGAATTTATCTTCAGATCAGTCGCGGCACTGAATCCGGGCGCGATCACGCCTTCCCACAGGTTGTCACACCGACGGTTTTTGGAATGGCGTCACGAATTGCGGATGCAAATTTTCAGGATACCGGCGTTGCTGCCATCACCCTACCGGACTCGCGCTGGGCCCGTTGCGATATCAAGTCAACAGCTCTGCTGGCGAATATCTTGGCACGGCAACAGGCAGCGGATGCAGGCGCCGACGACGCAATTTTAATCCGGGACGGATACGTCACCGAGGCCAGTGTAAGCTCCGTAATCATCGTTGAGGGCGGCGTCCTGGTCACCCGCAACGATGGCCCGGAACTCCTCCCCGGGACAACTCGTCAACTCGTGCTGGAGTTAGCGACGGAAGCCGGCCTGAGTTGCCGTGAAGAGGCGGTTTCTGAAAAGCGCCTAAGGGCGGCGGATGAATTGTGGTTGATGAGCGCCACGCACGCCGTCGTGCCTGTTACTCTCCTGGATGGATCCATAGTGGGCAACGGTAAGCCGGGTCCGGTTTGGCGCCGCGTCAAAGATCTCTATGCCGCTTATATAGACAACGCTGGACTCGATACGGCCAAACCAGAAAAATGACGGAAACCCTGCTCGAATTCCCCTGCCGATTTCCGATCAAGGTCATGGGCCGAGATATGCCCGAGTTTCATCCGGACGTTCTGGCCATTATTACCAAGCATGCGGGTGAGATTTCCGCAGACGATGTTCACACTCAACCAAGCAGTAAAGGATCATTTGTATCGCTTAGCGTAACCATCACCGTGGAAAATCGGCAGCAGCTAAATGATGTTTACTCAGCGTTGCAAGCCAATGAGCAAGTGATGATGGTGCTGTAAAGATAAATATGGAGAAAATCACCGTCATCCGGCACTTGGGACTGCAAGACTATGCGACAGCATACGGTGCTATGCGTCGCTTCACGGAACTGCGGGATCACGACACCAATGATGAGTTTTGGTTCCTCGAGCATTCTGCGGTGTTCACGCTCGGGATTAATGGACAGCAAAGCAACGTGCGAAACGCCGGGAACATACCGGTAATTCAGACAGACCGGGGTGGCCAAGTAACCTATCACGGTCCCGGGCAGTTGGTCGTTTATCCTTTACTCGATATGCAACGTGCCGGGCTTGGGCTGCGGCAACTAGTCAGTGGTCTGGAGAATGCCGTAATAGCCTTGCTGCGGGACTACGGGATCGTCGCAGAGACCCGCAGCCAGGCGCCTGGGGTTTATGTTAGAGACGCAAAAATTGCCAGTCTTGGTCTCAGGGTCCGCCACGGCTGCTGCTACCACGGGTTGGCACTGAACGTGTCGACGGACCTAGAACCATTCCATCGGATCAATCCTTGCGGGTTCGAAGGCCTTCAGTTAACCCGTATCGTTAATCTCGGCGGACCTGCCGACATCGAAACTGTCGCCAGTGACCTGTTGCAACATTTATTGAACCACCTGGAGCTGCGCGAAAGCGGATTCCGTGAGACCGTCATTGCCCCAGCAACTTTTCCAATTGCCGAAGTCGCTCCAGTGTTCCAACATCCAACCACGTCCCGGCAAATAATTCACCGGTAACCTGATCCTTAGCGACAGCTGCCGTCAGCAGCGGCGCCAGTCGGAAGGTGCCGGTAACCGCTTCTCTCAGCAGGTCCGAACGTATAACTGACAAACCACTGAACGTGAAAGCCGGCGCATCGTGCAGCCCGATACGGCCATCGATCAGGGCAAAATCACCGCGCGCATTGTGGTCTGGATTTGGCACCATGACCAGATGGGCAAGCATGCCATCCGCTAACGGTCGCGCTGAGAACTCAAAGTCAGTATAGATATCGGCGTTCACCACCCAGAATGGCGCGCTACCCAACAATGGCAAAGCTTTCAGAATCCCGCCGCCAGTCTCCAGGGCAGAATGCCCCTCGTCGCTGTAGACGATGCTGGCGCCATATTGTTCGCCTTGGCCGAGGTGGGAGCGAACCTGTTCTCCCAGCCAAGCCAGATTGATGACAATATCGCGTATACCAGCACGCACTAGCGCCTCGATGTGGTATTCGATCAGCGGCTTGCCGCGAACCGCCAGCAGTGCTTTAGGCGTGGTATCGGTCAGTGGACGCATGCGCTCACCCCGCCCCGCGGCAAGAATCATTGCCTTCATACTGTTACCATTGTTCTGTCACCCAAGCCCGAAACGACCCTCCCGACCGAAGATCTGCTGGTTATGCGAATACTAACCCGATCGGGAAACACCGCCGAGGACCCCGCTCCCGAATTTGCGTCCGTTGCCGTCAACAATCGAGCAGCGACGCCCTCGCTCGTCGCATGAACCGGTATACGGCCTGGCAGGACGCCCACCGCTGGCACGCAAGCGCACGCCCAGGCAATAAATCTGGGAACCTAAGAGGCCGATTGATGGTAAAGCGTGCTTGCTGGCAAGGTATTGTTTGCGCCGCGGTCATCATGCCATTAAATGTTGTTCAAACAACACAGGCTCAAATGACGAGGGTAATGCAAGCCCCTCCGAGAGCTTCGGAAGAGGCGTGCCAGAAATCCGAACCAGTGCCGGCCCAAACCTCCGATGATGCTAACGAGGTTATAGAAACGACTGATCATAACGTAACTGAAGTTGTCGAGTTGACCGGCGACGGCATTGCCAACGTCGTTGAAATGACCAGCGACGACGCGTCTATTTCTGGGACAGGGGATGCGAAATTTACCGGTCCGATTCAGCTCCGCAGCGGGAACCGAACGCTGACGGCAGGCTCCGCGTCATTCAAAAGTGCGACTGGCAATTTAACGGTCACTGATGAGGTCACTTACCGCGACCCGGAAACGAGGGTTAGCGGAGATTCGGCAAGTTACAACACCGTTTCGGGCCAGTTTAATTTTAAAGAAGCAGAATTCGAATTGCAGGGCATTCCGGCCAGAGGAACCGCCCGTGCGATCAACGTTAACCGCTCAGGCACACTGGAACTCAAAAAGGTTGCTTATACGACCTGTGCGGTTGGCAATGATGCCTGGATGCTGCGGGCGGGGAAAATCGAGATTGACCAGGCCAACGGCATGGGCACCGCGCGTCATGCCCGCCTGGCCTTCAAGGGCGTACCATTTCTCTATTGGCCCTACTTCACCTACCCAATTACCGATGAGCGCAAATCTGGACTGCTGATACCGGAAATTGGAACCAGCAGTACTCGGGGATTCGAACTGGCAACGCCATATTACTGGAATATTGCACCTCAATACGACGCAACGTTCGTACCGCGCTATATGTCTAAGCGCGGCGTGCAATGGGGATCTGAGTTTCGCTACCTGACAGAACGCAACGATGGGATCCTTTGGGGTGATTATCTTTCCGACGATGATAAAACCGGCGAGGATCGATGGCGTTACCTGATTCTGGCCCAGTCAATGCTCGGTCGGGGGTGGCGCGCAACCGCTGATGCGGAGGGTGTCTCCGACTCCGGCTATTTCCAGGACCTCACCAACGGACAGACATCGACCAGCAAAACGAATTTGAAACGCAGCCTGTTCGCTGAGTGGTACAACCTGAACTGGTCTGTTCTGCTCCGCTACCAGGGCTACCAGGTGGTCGATGATGCCATCCAACCCGACGAGCGTCCTTACCAGCGAGCACCGCAGCTGGCTGTCGATGGGGAGTGGAAGAACGGCTTGCTCGGGCTCGACTATCGGCTAGTCACGGACACTACCTATTTTTATCGCAAGGAAAGCGTCCAAGGCTTGCGACTCCACTTGCTGCCAGAAATAAGCCTACCGTTCGAGCGTAATAGCTTCTATCTGACACCCAAGGCTGCATTGTTTCACTCGCAGTACCAACTCGAAGATCGTGCCGCTGGGTTGCCGGACGACCCAGGCGTGACGGCACCACTGCTGAGCCTCGATACCGGCGTGGTGCTTGAACGCACGGCAGGCTCGAGTAAAAAGTGGCTGATAACTTTGGAACCCCGCGCGCAATACGTCTACGTACCCTTCGAAGAACAGGCTGACTTACCAGTTTTCGATACGATTTTTCCCGATCTAACCCTAGTCCAGTTGTTTCGCCGGAACCGGTTTGTCGGGTATGACCGAATCGGCGACACAAATCAACTCACTCTGGGCCTGACATCGCGGTTCCTCGATACCTCGACCGGCAGAGAGCGCCTAACCGCGAAACTGGGAGGAACACGGTTTTTTACCGAGAGGAATACGGTGTTGCCTGGTGATCTACCGATCCAAGAAAACTCGTCGGATTACATTGCCGAAATCAGCGTGAATCTTTATCGCAACTGGAACGTCGACGTGGCCTATCAGTGGAACACCGCAGCACACGAAACCACCAGGGCCGAAGCACGCCTGCAGTGGCGCCCCGGCCAGACCAGCATCATAAATCTGGGCTACCGCTTCCGCCGCGACCGACTGGAGCAGGCCGATTTATCTTTCTCACTTCCGGCAGGAGATCGGTGGAATTTCGTCGGTCGCTACAGTTACTCGCTACGCGATCACGAGCCTCTGGACCAGTTCCTGGGAATCGAGTACGAAACCTGCTGCTGGGGTATACGCATGGTCGCTAGACGGGATATTGAGCGTGATTCTGGAAAAACGAACAATTCATTCTCGATACAATTGGAGTTGAAAAACTTTACCAGCGTGGGTAACTCTGCCGACAGTCTTTTGGAACATGGTATTCTGGGTTATGGCAAAAACTAAGTTGCACTGCAATAAACTAAATTCGCTAATTCCCGCATTAATTTTGAGTCTCGCGGGAATAAACACAGCTGTTGCGCAAAACCTCGATTTGAGCGACACAGGCCAGTTGCTTGACGGTATCGCAGCGATCGTCAATGACGGTGTCGTGCTGAAAAGTGAACTCGCGCAGCAAACCGCTCTGATCAGGCAACGGCTGATCGAGGAAAATACCCAGCCACCGCCGCCTGACTTGCTGGCAGAGCAGGTGCTGGAACGGCTGGTGATCATGCAGCTTCAGATACAGCGGGCTGACCGGCTGGGTATCGAAGTTACAGACGAAGCGCTCAATCTATCGCTGGCTGACGTAGCCCGGCGAAACAATGTCTCGCTGACACAGTTACCCGAACTGCTCGCCCAAGACGGCATTAACTACGCTGGTTATCGCAGGGAAATGCGAGAGCAGCTTGTTATTGATCAGCTGCGGCAACGCGACGTCATGTCACGCATCCTAGTCACGCCCCGGGAACTTAAAGATTATCTTGAACGACAAGAAGGCAAGGCTCACATCAACCAGGAATTCAGACTTTCGCACATCCTCGTATCCGTCTCGACCACGGCAACACCAGAGGAAGTCGGCATGGAGCAGGCACAGGCCTTGGAGATATTTGAGCGACTGCAGTCAGGCGACAACTTCGCTGAACTTGCTGTTACCTACTCGGATGGCCAATCCGCACTCGAGGGTGGAACTATCGGGTGGCGCCGCGGCAATCAGCTACCAACATTGTTCGCAGATGTAGTTCCGGGTATGCAACCGGGTCAGTTTTCCGAGCCGATCCGCAGCGCGAGTGGATTCCACTTAATCAAGCTCGACGAGGTTCGTGGCGACGAGACCATAATCGAGGATCAAACTCACATACGTCATATACTGATTGTCCCTAACGAAGTTCTCGATGATCAAACCGTCCGACAAAGACTAATCATGATCCGTGACCAGATCATCGGAGGCGATGAATTCGAAGCCATTGCGACCGCAGTATCGAAAGACCCGGGATCCGCGCCGGACGGCGGCGACCTCGGCTGGAATGGCCCCGGCACCTTCGTGCCCGAGTTCACCGCCGTCGTCGAATCGCTTGAGATCGGCGAACTCAGCGAACCCTTTAAATCACCCTTTGGTTGGCACATTGTGGAGGTGCTGGGACGCCGACAGCATGACACCACCGAAGACGTCAAGCGCCAACAAGCGCTGATGGCTTTGCGTATGAACAAGCTGGAGGAAGAATCCGAACTCTGGGTTCGCCGACTACGCGACGAAGCTTTCGTCGCGTACATGCTTTAGGTTTAAGGTGGCGCCGTGCCCCGATCGGCCTTACGAATGGCGCTCACGCCCGGCGAACCGGCCGGCGTTGGCCCCGACCTGATTCTTCACTTAAGCCAGCAAAACTGGCCTATTGAATTAGTCGTCGTAGCTGATCCGCGTTTACTTGCAGACCGAGCGAAGCAGCTCAACATATCGGTCGCACTGAAAACTTATGACGTAGCGGCGGAGCCTAGACCAAGCTCGGCCGGCCAATTAATCGTAGACTCACTTACGATGCCCAACCCAGCGCAGGCCGGCACGCTAGATCCCGGCAACGCCTCCTATGTTATTGACACGCTGAGGCGGGCTTGTGTCGGGTGCCAGGCAAACGAGTTTGCTGCGATGATCACCGGGCCGGTTCATAAAAGCGTCATCAATCAGGCCGGTATTGAATTCACTGGCCATACTGAATGGCTGGCGCAGCAGACCGGCATGGATCGGCCCGTCATGATGCTGGTCGCAGAGGATATGCGCGTAGCGCTGGCGACTACGCATATTCCGCTCGCCGATGTACCAACGCGTATTCGGCCCGAGCTGATTGAATCAGTTTGCCAAATTCTACATCAAGGCCTGGAGCAACAATTCGGCATCTCCAATCCGCGAATTGCCGTGTTGGGCCTGAATCCGCACGCGGGCGAAGGCGGGCTTCTCGGTTCCGAGGATGCCGCGTTGATTACACCTGCGCTGGAGCGGCTCAGGGAGAGCGGGATGGAAATTGTTGGCCCCATCGCGGCCGACACCGCGTTTGTTCCCAAACGGTTGCGAGGCTTTGCAGCGATACTCGGGATGTATCACGACCAGGTGCTGCCGGTATTGAAATATGCCGGATTTGGGCGCTCCGTTAACGTGACGCTAGGTCTCCCTATCATCCGAACTTCGGTAGACCATGGCACCGCACTTGATCGAGCCGGCACCGGGGAAGCCGATGCTGGAAGCCTAGTTGAAGCCATACATCTCGCGATGACTATTTTAGAGCGCACCCAGCCATGAAATCTGGCAGGCCGCAAAAACGTTATGGCCAGCATTTTCTGCATGACCCAAACATTATTCGCAAGATCATCGATGCGATTCAGCCCCGCTCCGATGATCTATTTGTAGAGATCGGCCCTGGTCGCGGTGCGATCACCCAGCCGCTGGCCGAAATTGTAAAACGGCTGGACGCCATCGAAATCGACCGCAGTCTAGTAGACATGCTGGAAAATCAGAACTGGCGCGGCAACGTGACCGTTCACTGTGCCGACGCATTGCGTTTTTCGTTCGAAAAAATGTTGCAAGCCGGGGAAATGCTGCGGCTGACGGGGAACCTTCCGTATAACATTTCCAGCCCGCTGCTTTTCCACCTGCTGGACTCTAGGCATCTGTTCGAAGACATCCACGTCATGCTGCAAAAAGAAGTCGTTAATAGGATCACGGCGCCGCCGGGCACCCGAACCTACGGCCGCCTCACTGTTGCGCTAGCAGCGCGGTGCAAAGTAGAAAACTTGTTCGATGTTCACCCGGGCTCGTTTACGCCGTCGCCGCGCGTTGAATCGAGTTTTCTGCGGCTGACACCGCTGCAAAATCCGAAGGTTTCGGCGGTGCTTGCGCCGGCATTTGACCAACTCGTCACTAAGGCATTCAACATGCGGCGGAAGCAATTATCGAATGCCCTCCGGGAATTGCTCGATGCCAATCAGATACGCTCGGCCGGCGTCGATCCAACCTGGCGTGCCGAAAACCTGGACGTCGATGCGTTCGTTCGCCTCAGTCAGCTGTGGCTGCAGCGTGATTTATCCAGCGCTCCGAGAAAAGCCTAACGAATAAGCTAGAATAGCTCCGATGTCGGACATGGACCAATCAGAACTGCGCGATACAATCAAGGTTGACGTCAAAACCGCTTATCTGCCGAACCATTCGAACCCGGAAGATTGTCGATTCGTCTTCGCCTACACGATCACGATACGCAACGTCGGTGAAACACCAACTCAGCTACTGACGCGGAGTTGGCTGATTACAGATGCCGACGGCAAGGTACAGGAAGTTCAGGGTGATGGAGTCGTTGGCGAACAACCGCACATCCCGCCCGGGTCTTATCATTCTTATTCAAGTGGCGCGGTTCTCGAAACCCCGATCGGTACGATGGAAGGAACATACGGCATGCTGACCAACGAGGGCATGCTTTTTAATGCGTCAATTCCGGTATTTAGGCTGGCGGTTCCGGGCGTGCTGAACTAAGCAGCATGGCTATATTCGCCGTCGGCGACGTCCAGGGCTGTTGCGCCGAACTCCGGCAACTGATCGACAAGCTTCCTTTTGACCCCTCTCAAGACGAACTATGGTTTGTCGGTGACCTAGTCAACCGCGGTCCCGATACGCTAGGCGTGTTGCGATTCGTCAAGGAACTCGGCCCCGCTGCCCGAACCTTACTCGGCAACCACGACCTGCATCTGCTTGCGCTTGCGCTGGGCGAGGAAGTTCCAGTTACAGACGACGACCTCGCTTTGGTACTTGCGGCTGAAGACGCCCAAGAACTCGTAGACTGGCTACGCCACCAGCCGCTAGCGCATCATAATCCGGAGCTCAACACGCTGATGGTCCATGCAGGAATCTTTCCCAGCTGGAGTGGGCCGGATACGCTGGCCCACGCGCGCGAGGTCGAGGCCATTCTAGAGGGCGATGACTGCGGCAGTTTTCTGACTGCTATGTATGGGTCACGGCCGGACCGATGGTCGGAGAATCTCAAAGGTCAGGATCGGCTGCGCTTTATTACCAATTGCCTGACACGGATTCGGTTTGTCCGGGCCGACGGAAGTCTCGACTTCGATCAGAAAGGCCCGCCCGGCAGTCAGCCACCCGAGCTGGTTCCTTGGTTTGAGTTTCCCGGTCGCGCGACAGCCGACCTGCGCATTGTCTTTGGTCACTGGTCGGCGCTTGGATTCCTCCAGCGCCCGAACCTGCTAGGCCTTGACACCGGCGCCGTTTCGGGCGGAAAACTCACTGCAATGCGCCTTGACGCTCCCGGCCGCCCATATCAGGTCACCAGCAAAGTCTATTGGCGTCCGCCTCCTTCGTAAATCTCAGCCACAGGCGCCGGGTAAATGCTCCGGCGCCACGTTGATACTAATGCGCTCTGCGCTTTCACCCGCCACCTGTGGCAATAAATAATGGCTCGCTTGGTGAGGGAGCCGGGTGAATATTAGCGGCAACATCGCAACA
>JAYZJE010000239.1:0-6193 GCA_036164895.1 Pseudomonadota bacterium | reverse complement strand
CAGCAGCTTCTCTTTTAGCCCACCGATGGGCAACACTTCACCGCGGAGCGTGATCTCTCCGGTCATGGCCACATCCGACTTGACCGGGATATTGGTCACCGCGGAAACCAGCGCTGCGCACATGCCGACGCCCGCACTCGGGCCGTCCTTGGGAGTGGCCCCCTCAGGGACGTGGACGTGAATGTCCAGTTTCCGGTGAAAATCCTCGTCTATCCCAAGTATCCCGGCACGGCTACGAACCACCGTGGTAGCTGCCTGGATCGATTCTTGCATAACCTCGCCGAGTTGCCCTGTATGCATGAGCTTCCCCTTACCGGGCACGATCATCGCCTCGATAGTCAACAGTTCACCACCAGCCTCGGTCCACGCCAAACCGGTTACCTGCCCAACTTGGTCGTTTTCTTCCGCAAGCCCATACCTATGGCGTCTTACGCCTAGATATTTCTGCAAGCTTTTAGGAACTATGTGCGTCTGACGGTTTTTGGGTCGGAGAAAAAGGTTCTTCACAACTTTGCGGCAAATTTTCGCCAATTCGCGCTCTAGGTTTCGAACGCCTGCTTCTCGCGTGTAATACCGCACCACATCACGCACCGCCGAATCAGAGATAGCCAACTCATCCGGTTTCAGTCCATTCTCACGTAGCTGCTTTGGTGCTAGATAGTTCCGAGCAATATTCAGCTTTTCATCTTCTGTGTAGCCGGGAATGCGAATAACTTCCATCCGGTCATGCAACGGTGGTGGTATGTTCAATGTGTTTGCGGTGCAAACAAACATTACGTCGGAAAGATCGAAATCAACTTCAAGATAGTGATCGTTAAAGCTTGAGTTCTGTTCGGGGTCCAAAACTTCCAATAAGGCTGACGATGGATCGCCGCGAAAATCCATGGACATCTTGTCAACCTCATCGAGCAGAAACAAAGGATTGCGAACTCCGACTTTGCCCAGGTTTTGAATGATCTTGCCCGGCATCGAACCGATATAAGTACGCCGATGCCCCCGGATTTCAGCTTCATCTCGGACGCCCCCTAAAGACATCCGGACAAATTTTCGGTTGGTTGCCCTGGCAATGCTTTGACCCAGCGAGGTTTTGCCAACTCCGGGAGGTCCTACGAGACAGAGTATCGGCCCTTTGAGCCTGCGCACCCGCTGCTGAACCGCTAGGTACTCAAGAATACGCTCCTTGACCTTCTCCAGCCCGTAATGATCCTCCTCAAGGATCCGTTCCGCCTGATCAAGCTTACGGGATATCCTGCTGCGTTTCTTCCACGGGGCTTTCAGCAACCAGTCAATATAATTTCGCACTACCGTTGCCTCGGCAGACATAGGAGGCATAAGTCTCAGCTTGCTCAATTCAGAATTGGTCTTATCGAGCGCTTCGCGTGGCATTCCTGCCTGCTCGATTTTTCGTTCCAACTCCGTCAACTCATTCGGCGCATCTTCCATCTCACCGAGTTCTTTCTGGATGGCCTTCATTTGCTCGTTGAGGTAATACTCACGCTGGCTTTTCTCCATCTGTTGCTTGACGCGACCGCGAATTCGCTTCTCGATTTGCAACATGTCAATTTCAGCGGCTATCAACCCCATAACATGTTGGAGTCGCTGGCTGGCATCATCAATTTCCAGCACCTTCTGCTTTTCGGTAAGTTTCAACGACATATGGGCCGCTATGGTGTCGGCCAGCCGACCTGGCTGTTCAATACTGGATAATGACGACAGAATCTCGGGAGGAACTTTCTTGTTAAGCTTCACGTAACTTTCAAACTCGGAAATTACGGTCCGCTTGAGCCCATACAACTCCCGAGAATCGTCGATCGAAGTCTCTTTAACTATTTGAATATCAGCGGAAAAATATTCTCCCGAACGTACGTCCTCGAGGTTGGCGCGCGAACCACCTTCGACGAGAACCTTGACCGTGCCGTCGGGTAGTTTCAGTAACTGAAGAATGGTTGCGAGCGTACCAACATCGTAGATATCCTCAATCTCAGGTTCATCTATATCGGCCTTTTTTTGTGCAACCAAAAGGATTTGCTTACCAAGCCCCATGGCTTTGTCAAGCGCAAGAATTGACTTCTCCCTACCGACGAAAAGCGGTATTACCATGTGCGGATATACGACGACATCACGGAGCGGCAGAATCGGCAAATTCTTCACCTTTTTCTGAGCTTGCGCAGACATTTTTGTCTCCAAATAACGAGTAATTTCCCAGAGAATACCCAGGGAATCTAGACCGGAAGTATTAACTCACATGCACCAGGTACGTGGGCATCGTGCGTGCAACAATAAAATAACGCGAACCGAGCAACCTATAGCCTATCTGACCCTGTCGGAAGAGGCTCATCCTCAACCATTGGAAGATCCTGCGCGTCTCCAGACTCGTAAATAACATATGGCTTAGTTTCGCCGTTTACAACCCCCTCATCCACCACAACTTTTGTGGCATTTGTCATGGCCGGCAAGTCATACATCGTGTCCAAAAGAACACTTTCGAGAATAGTTCTTAAGCCCCTGGCACCGGTCTTTCGCTTCATGGCGCGAGCAGCAATCGCGCGCAGAGCGTCTTCCCTGAATTCAAGCTCGCATCCTTCCATTTCGAACAGCTTATGGTACTGCTTGGTCAGCGCATTCCGGGGTTCGACGAGAATCGTAACTAGCGCATCCTCATCGAGTTGATCAAGCGTAGCCACAACAGGCAGCCGGCCGACAAACTCGGGAATCAGCCCGTAATTCATTAGGTCCTCTGGCTCAACATCGGTGAGCAACTCACCGATGTTTGGTGCTTCTTCAATCGTCTTAACCTCGGCCACGAAACCAATGCCGCCACTGGCAGAACGGTTACGAATGATTTTCTCAAGGCCAGAAAATGCCCCACCGCAAATAAACAGGATATTGGACGTATCTACTTGCAGGAATTCCTGCTGTGGGTGCTTTCTTCCGCCCTGAGGAGGCACAGAGGCGATAGTGCCTTCGATCAGTTTAAGTAACGCCTGTTGGACACCTTCACCGGAAACATCGCGCGTTATTGATGGATTGTCCGACTTGCGTGAAATCTTATCTATCTCGTCGATATAGACAATCCCAGTCTGTGCTTTCTCAACATCGTAGTCGCACTTCTGCAAAAGCTTCTGAATAACATTCTCAACGTCCTCGCCAACATAGCCCGCCTCAGTCAAGGTAGTGGCATCGGCAATGGTAAATGGCACATTCAGTAATCGCGCCAACGTCTCCGCCAGTAGAGTTTTACCGCAGCCAGTAGGCCCAATCATGAGAATATTGCTCTTGGCCAACTCGACTTCATCCTTTTCGCCAGTTCGATTGTCGAGCCGTTTGTAGTGGTTGTAAACTGCAACAGAAAGTACCTTCTTCGCCCGTTGCTGGCCGATGACGTATTCTTCAAGGAAGTCTTTTATTTCGTGTGGTGTAGGAAGTTTTGCCTGACCTTGATCAGCACGATCATCAAGTTCTTCGCGAATTATGTCATTACATAGCTCTACGCATTCATCACAGACAAAGACCGACGGTCCCGCAATAAGCTTACGGACTTCGTGCTGACTCTTGCCGCAGAACGAACAGTAGAGCAGTTTGCCTTCGTCGTTTCTACCTCGAGCGTCGTCAGACATAACGTTCCTCGATGTCTATATACCGGTTAGACACAAAACCTATCGCCAAGGGTCAACTTTATATAGCACGGCATTGATACCCGGTGCAAAGCGCTTTGCCTCAGGTCGCCTTCAGGACCTACCCTTTGGCTTCCGAAGTCGTTTCCGCATCGCCTCGCTGCGCTAGAACCCTGTCGATGAGGCCATATTCAACAGCCTCATCACCACTCATGAAATGATCACGGTCCGTGTCCTTTTGAATGCGCTTAAGCGGCTGGCCCGTGTGTTTTGCAAGCAACGTATTGAGGCGATCCCTCGTTTGCAGCACCTCTCGTGCATGTATATCAATGTCGGATGCCTGACCCTGGAAACCAGCGATTGGTTGATGAATCATGATCCTTGAATGAGGAAGGCAAAACCTTTTGCCTTTAGCTCCACCGACAAGAAGCAAAGCGCCCATACTCGCAGCCTGCCCTACGCATATTGTGCTGATGTCCGGTTTCACGAATTGCATGGTATCGTATATCGATAAACCGGAGCTTACCGCTCCCCCTGGAGAGTTAATGTACAGATGTATATCTTTGTCCGGATTTTCGGATTCAAGATAGAGCAACTGCGCAACTACCACGTTGGCGATCTGATCTTCAACTGGGCCAACGATAAAAACGACGCGCTCTTTTAGAAGCCGCGAGTAAATATCATAGGCTCGTTCGCCACGGGCCGTTTGCTCCACGACCATCGGAACGAGATTCAGTGCTTGCGTTTCCATAAATGTACCTAGGTGCAATTTAAAAGTTATAGATCCATCAACTCCATGAAGGTTACGGATTTATCTCGGCGCGTCGCTTTAGAAAGCAGCCATTCCACAACCCGCTCCTCCAAAACCATATTTTTCACCTGGCTAAGCAATTGCGGGTCTTGATAATAGATTTTACGCATTTCTTCCGGCTTATCATATGGCTCACAGAGCTCCCTGATTTTTGATTCCACGAGCCCCTTTTCGACTTCCAATTTATTGTCGCGCAAAATGGCAGTCATCAGAAGCCCAAGTCGCACTCTGCGTTCCGACGCCTCGCGAAAGGTATCAGCAGGCGGTGCGTCCTTTAGTTCCTTTATCCCAAATTGGCGCATTGCGTCCTGCTGCAGCGAACGGGTTTCCTGCTCGACTAGCACTATGGGCAACTCCACGGGATTGGTTGCAAGCAAGCTCTCCATAACCTGCCGCTTCAACTCGGCGCGTCGCTTCACCTCAATTTGCCGCTCCATATTCTCGCTCACATCTCTTCGAAAATCTTTCTCACTACCAGTTGTTATCCCCATCGAATTAATGAATTGCTCATCAATCTCGGGCAGCTTCTGCTCCGTAACCTCCTTCGCCTCGATTGAGAAGGCGACTTTCTGCCCAGCAAGATTTTTCTGGTAATAATCTTTTGGAAACTTAAGTTTAAATTCCTTGGATTCACCCGCACTGATTCCCAACAGGTTTTTCTCGAAATCCGCAAACATGTTGTCTGATCCGAGCACAA
Organism: Pseudomonadota bacterium; assembly: GCA_036164895.1. Classification (GTDB taxonomy): domain Bacteria; phylum Pseudomonadota; class Gammaproteobacteria; order Steroidobacterales; genus JAPUGB01. The sequence continues at coordinate 1,071 of JAYZJE010000239.1, read as the reverse complement.
CCGCCACATTCTCGCCGCTACCCCCTTCGAAAATCTCGCCTTTAAGCTTGCCTTCAAAATTGATCATTACTCTGTCACCATCGGCCGCGGGTCGTTTAACCGACTCCCAAGTCCCCCGTTGTTTGCGCAAATTCTCGATCATCGAATTGATATCCGAGTCAGTAATCTCAGCGTTCGGCGTCTCAACCTCCAACTTATCGAGGCCTTTGATTTCGAACTCCGGATACACCTCGAAAATAGCCGTATAGGCTAAATCCTGGCCCTGATCCAAGGATTCCGGCTCGATCTTCGGCCCACCGGCCGGCTGCAAATTCTGTTGAGCAATAGCCTCCGAATAACTGGTTTGCAGCAACTCCTGCAAAACTTCCTGGCGCACCTGGCCACCATACCGCTGACGAATTACGCGGTTCGGAATCTTTCCCGGTCTGAAACCCTTTATTTTTGCGGTGCGGCCAACGGAAAGCAGCCGGTCACGCACTTTTTCCTCAATTCGACCAGCCGGAACCTGAACCCGCATGCGTCGTTCAAGTCCTGTCAAGGTCTCAATAGAAACCTGCATATCGTCCATATTCCGTTAGAGTCTCGCCTTGGGCCACCGGCTCGATGCTACGCTGGCCAACTCGGACTTGGTGCGAAAGGAGAGATTCGAACTCTCACGGGTTACCCCACAGGATCCTAAATCCTGCGCGTCTACCAGTTCCGCCACTTTCGCCGGTGTAAGGGTGACCAATCGCGCAACCAAGATTATACGGGAGCGGCGGGAGCCAGTTGTACCCGGACAGGCCATGATTTGCGCCCCCCGCGGAGCAAATACATTTACCCCAGCCTATGCCCTGATCTACCAAGCCACGCCTTCGGTTCATTTCTAAATCAATTAACATATTGAATTACAGTTAATTATAAAGTATTTTTCATACACATTCGCGACAAGAGCTAAGCACCGCTAATGCTCAATGCTGAAACACCATTCCGCTCGAAGCAGCTGGCGATACTCAATCTGGTCGGCAACCCCCGCTGGCGCACCGCAACCACGATTAAGCTTTAACAGTATCCAATCTACCAACTGCCGGT
>JAYZJE010000238.1:0-2543 GCA_036164895.1 Pseudomonadota bacterium | reverse complement strand
TTATGATTACCTGCTACCCGAACTAGTGGTCGTTACCCCGGTGTCCAAATTGCTGGACGGCGTGAAATAATATAAAACGATGATCGACTCCATGATAACGAGAAGGCCGATCGATCACTTTCATAAATTTGTAAATATATTGACTTCGGTAACAGCAGCCTAACCCGAGCCTACGTGATACCTTCGGACTTAACCGTAGTCAAAGGTTGTTAATTCCGGACCCGCCGAGTTCCAGCGCAATACGCTGCCTTGGCTATGCCAGCTTCCGAGCACGATGCGTTGCGCATCGTGCCCCGCCAATTTAAAGCCATGGACGGCAGGCCTATGCGTGTGGCCATGCACGAGGATTTCCACTGACTCGTCCCGCATCGTTTTTTCCACGGTATTTTGGTTGACGTCCATGATCTCTTCCGGCTTTCGGCTGCTGTTGCTGATAGTCTGATCACGAGTGAGCTTGGCCAACGTTCGCCGGTTTGCGATCGGCAGCGACAGGAATATTTTTTGTGTAAGTGAATGGCGGGCGAACCGTCTAAATCTTTGATATTTCTTGTCATCCGTGCACAGGGTATCGCCATGTAACAGCAACACCGTCTGGCCGTGCAGGCTGATCTGTGTGCCGTCGCTGAGAATGTTGACCCCGGTTTCGTCGACGAAACGGTCGCCAATTAAAAAGTCACGGTTACCGCGGATAAAAAAGCAGGGGGTTCCTGAATTGGTCAATTCCCGGAGCGAGGTAACGATGCTTCGATTGTGCGGGTCCGGGTCATCGTCGCCTATCCAAGTTTCGAAAAGATCACCAAGGATGTACAGTGAGTCGGCTTGGACGGCCTGTTGACGCAAAAATTGTCGAAACGCTTCAGTAACCGCTGGTCGTTGATGGTAAAGGTGCAGGTCTGAGATAAAAAGGGTGGTCATTCGCCTTTTGCAGCGCTCAGAAGCGAGATTTTTTCGATGATCACCGGGACAGCTGGCACATTACTGGAGAAGGGACCCGCGGGGCCCGTCGTCCGGTAGCCTATATCGTCTACGACATCCATGCCTTCGACGATTTCTCCAAACACGGCGTAACCCCAGCGCGTCGGCATCGGGTCCAGACGGTCAGTGTTAGCGAGGTTTATGAAAAACTGTGAATCTGCGCTGTGCGGATCCCCGGCCCTGGCCATGGCGATCGTGCCGCGCAGATTCCTTAGGCCATTGCCCGATTCATTAGGAATATTGGGGCGCGTCGTTTTGAGCTTGAAGTCCGTAGTGTAGCCACCACCCTGAATGACGAAACCCGCTACGACTCGATGAAAAATCGTGCCTTCGTAAAACCCGTTGTCCGCATACTCAAGAAAATTTTTCACTGTTAGTGGCGCACGGGTCGGGTTCAGTTCTACCGTCATGGATCCGGCGGTAGTTTCGATCAGGACCCTTGGGTATAAATCGTCCTGCGCCTTGACACTCATCAACGTAGTCAAGGCGAACGCTATAAATCCTTGTATCAGAAGTTTTTTATTGTCTTTCATGTCTTTTCGTAGTTGGCACTCAGTCATTGGTCATGGGTGTTTCGGATTCAAGAGTATCATTATTGTGCCGTCGTCTCGGGCCGGGCATCTAGTAGGCTCGGGCCGGCGGTTGCTGCAGTTAAGGTGTTCTGCAGCAACATCGCAATCGTCATGGGACCGACGCCGCCCGGTACCGGTGTAATCCAAGCCGCATGCATCAGTGCCTCATCGAAGTTCACGTCACCTTCAAGGTGCCCGTCCTGCAACCGCGTGATGCCCACATCGAAGACCACCGCGCCCGGTTTGATCCAGCTACCTGGAATTAGTCCCGGCTTCCCGACGGCAACTGCCAGGATGTCGGCGCGCTCGACGTGGGCTTTAAGGTCACGCGTAAATTTATGGCAAACTGTGGTGGTCGCACCGGCAAGCAGAAATTCCAGAGCTAGCGGACGGCCAACGTGATTGGATGCACCGACTACCACGGCATGCTGACCTTTGGCATCGACGCCTATGCGCTCCAGCAAAGTCATGATTCCCAGCGGAGTGGCAGGGCGCAACACCGGAACGCGCTGTGCCAAACGACCCACCGTAAAGGGATGAAACCCATCAACATCCTTGTGCGCTTGGATACGTTCGATTATGCACAACGCATCGATGTGATCCGGCAGTGGTAGCTGCACCAAGATACCGTCTACCGTGTCGTCCGTATTGAACCGATCAATCAGGTTAAGTAGATCTTCGGCTGGTGTATTCGCAGGCAGGTCGAAATCCACCGATTCAATGCCAGCATCCTGGCAGGCTTTGCGTTTATTGCGTACGTAAATGGCCGAGATTGGGTCACTGCCGACCTGAATGACCGCCAGGCTAGGCGGGCGATGTCCGCCGGCTGCACGGGTTTCAATCCGCTCCCGGATTTCCAAGCGGATCTGTTTGGCGATTGCCTTGCCATCTATGATCTGGGCTGGCATTTCCTTAACAATCAGTGAGTGGGGTATCGATTGGTATGCTGTGTTTATCGTGTTCAACATACCAGAGGCGCGGCGCCGGCAACAGCCT
>JAYZJE010000237.1:0-3644 GCA_036164895.1 Pseudomonadota bacterium | reverse complement strand
AATACCGTGAGAATCCATGGGATTAGTGCGAGTTCGCGTGTCACTATCCCGCATTTCCCATTGATCTCGAGAATACGTGACTTAGCCATTCTTTCGCTTGACAATTTCGTGCGGTTGCTTGATCTATTGCCGTAGGGGTCGTCCTGCCTAGCCTATAAGGTTGCTAGATTCTGCGTCAATCAGACCCGCTGATTTTGTCACGGCGTATAGTCTACCTCGCAGACGCCCCCGACGAGTTGCAGGCTATCCGCGGTGTATTCATGCAGTTCAATAAATACACCATTCGGGTCTGTACAAGTAATCATCCAGGTGTTATCGATACCCAATTCTTTTTCGGTTACGTCTATGCCGTGTTCCAGTAGTGTCTGGTGCGCGGCATCGATATCGTCAACCTCAATGGCGAAATGCCTGATCAATCCGGGTTGCTTTGGTTTGGTGGTTTTTATCACCTCGACATAGGTGTTGTTGTTGAAAGCCAGATAAAAGGCGACCAATTCACCCTGTAGATTTTTGAAATCGAATTGTCTTTTGAGGCTGAGGATTCGGTAAAACGTTTCCGTCTTTTCCAGATCGTTCGTCTCGATACAAACATGTGCGAGGTTAGTCAACATCTTCCCGTCTCTAAGTCAATTAAGCATCTAGAGTGCACCTGCCGGTGAATCGCAGCTACGGTTCATCTCTTCCTTCGCTCCACCAGTCCGTGCCGGCAACCTTGCGCAGGAATTCGTCGCGAGTTGTGTCATCGTAAGCGAACAAGGTGTCGATTACCTTCTCAGCCACCTCATCCGCGGGCCATCGCAGCTGACTGCCGTCAGAATTGGCGATTGTTACGACCAATTCGCCGACGCGACGTGGATCGAATGCTTCTGCCAGACGTTCACGAAGGATTCGAAGCCGACTCTCGATCAACGGACGGTAAGGAGAACCGTCCGGGTAATAGTCCGGAAGGATCGCGTCACCGGATACGCTTGAGTCGAATATGCCCGTGGCATACATGCCCGCTTCTACCAGAGCCAGTTTGATACCCCAGCGATCGACTTCGTGTCTCAAAGCTTCGGTCGCACCCTCCAGCGCATATTTGGTTGCCGAGTACGGTACATCTCCAGGTAGTCCCGCCACTCCGGACAGCGAACTGATCATGATGATGCAGCCACCGCGCTGAGCGCGCATCTGTGGTAGGACTGCGCGAGTCAAAAGAAAAGGACCAAAAAAATTGGTCTCCACCATCAGCCGCAGTGTGGGCTCTGCAATGTCTTCAAATGCACCGGCGCGAAGGATCCCCGCATTGTTGACCAGTACATCAATAGTGCCAGCCTCATCAACGACTTCTTTGACAAACGGTTCGAATGTCTCGGCTTGGGTGACATCCAGCGTTCTGACGTTGACGGAAAGCTGCTCTGCCGCCGCCGCTTGTTGCAATGCGCCAGCTTTCGACACATCGCGCATGGTTGCGTACACGGTATCGCCATTTCGCGCAAAGGCTAACGCGCCCTCAAGGCCGAAACCGCTATTGGAACCGGTAAGCACTGCAACCGCCATCTATGCCTCCATTGGATACGTTACTCCGAGTTGCCGGCGAATTTCGTCCATGGTTTGCATGATCGCCAGGGTTTCGTTCAGCGGCATCGCGTCACTCTCAGTTTGGCCTGCATCGATGCAGCGTGCTGCTTCCATCGCCTCAAATTGATAGCCATTACCGGAGAAGGGTAGCTCCAGGGTCTCATCCGGAGTCCCTTCGGCACTGATTGTCAATTTTCTGGGTGCGAACAATGGAGCGTGCACAAATATTCTGCCGCGATTGCCCAGTAGGGTAAATTCCGGTGATGCTTTCGCCCTGAGGGACACATATAGAGTGGCGATAGCGCCATTTTTGTGCTGAAGCAAAATGGTCTCGTGTTCATCAACACCGCTCTCACCGATGCTGCCAGCCGCGAGAATCCTAGTTGGTGGTCCGAAAATCATGGAGGCCATAGACACAAGATATACCCCGGAATCCAGAAGTACCCCGCCACCCAGTTCCGGCCTGAACAGGTAGAAAGTGGGATCGAAATCCGGCATATACGCGCCACCAGCAATCATTAGCTGCACGTTGCCGACGGTGTTTTCGGCCAGTAGTTCCCTCAACTTGATGATCGCGGGGATGTAGCGACTCCACATCGCTTCCATAAGGAAAAGTCCTTTTTCTCGCGCCCGTTCGATGACTGAACTGGCTTCACTGGCATTGATCGCGAAAGGTTTTTCGCAGATCACGGCTTTTCCGGCATCGAGGCACATCAGGCTGTTTTCCCGATGCATAGCGTGAGGTGTAGCAATGTAGACTAGATCTACTTCGGGATCGTTGGCCAGCTCTTCATAAGCTGCAAATCGTTTTGGGAGATCAAACTCATCAGCGAATCGATCTGCAGACTCCCGGGATCGAGAGCCGACGGCTATCAGCTCGATATTTTTCGCTTCACGCCCGCCCGCTGCGAAATCATGGGCTACTCTGCCGGTGCCAAGAATCCCCATGCGAACCTTTTCGACCATCGTATTCTTGTTTACTGCGCTCGACCGGTAACCGAAAAACCGCCATCGACGATGAGAGTATGGCCGGTGATGAACGAAGCCTCATCGCTAGCGAGAAAATAGACGGCATTCGCAACCTCGCGCGGTTCCGCCGCGCGACCCAACAGGCCGTATCCTGCGGTCATTTCACGGATTTGTTCGACCGTCACACCCTGTTTGGCCATCCTATTGATGTGAAAATCGGTAATCGTATTTCCAGGGCATACGGCGTTAACCCGGATTCCTTCTAGGCCAAACTCTGTAGCCAGGTTGCGGGTCAGCGCGAGAACAGCAGCTTTGCTCATGTCGTAGATCGCCATTCCACGGGATCCGACGATTGCACTGATCGACGAGATGACGACAATAGCGCCGGAGCCGTTTGCCAGCATCGCCGGCACCACGGCTTTGCATGAGTAGGCTACGCCTTTGAGGTTGACGGCAAGAATCTCATTCCAGTCACTCTCGGTCGCTTCCAGCAAGCTGCCGCCGATCTGCACCCCAGCATTGGCCACCAGTATGTCTACACTGGCCCACGCTGAATGCACCTGCTGGGCGACATTTTCACAAGCGGCTGTATCCGATACATCCGCCACAAAACTGAGCGACTCTCCACCCCCGGTGGCTATTTCCTTCGACAGCGGTTCCAGCAATTCCGAACTGATATCGGTGACTGCAACTCGTATACCGGCTTCGGCGAAACGCAGCGCGCACGCTTTGCCAATACCAGATCCTGCGCCGGTAACAATGGCAACTTTTTTACGCATATATAAAGGAGTCAAATCCGTCCGGATGATTGCTGTTGTATGAAGCGTTGCCCGTAGTGCAGGAGTTGCGAGTCTCCTAACTTCCAAACTATATTAAGTTGTAGGCGCGTACAGGCACAATAGTCGGGGGTGGCCAATGCCGAAGCGAATTATATTTCCAAAAAAAGGCACGGTCGCATTAGAAACCTTTGAGTTGCCGGAGTTGGGTTCTCACGACGTGAGAATTCGCACTCAATACAGCCTAATGAGCATTGGTACCGAAACGACTATCTTGAATCAGAAATATGATACGGATACCCACTTTGCGCGCATGTTTTCGTTTCCACAGCTGCAGAC
>JAYZJE010000236.1:0-4563 GCA_036164895.1 Pseudomonadota bacterium | reverse complement strand
ATTTCCAGTTGGGTCACTTCCTGAATATAAATGCGGCCACTGCGCGCTTCCTTAAGATCTGCGGCTCGGGTCGCTTCCCGACTCGCGAGCAGGTCCCCGATCAAACCCACCCGTGCCGGAGACCAGCTCGGTCGATGCGCCACCACGACATGCGCCAGCGCCGGAATTTCCTGCCAACGGTGCCATTCTTCCATGCTCAGAAATGCATCCATACCAATCAGTAAACACAAGGCATCGTCCGGGTACTCCTGCCGCAAACTTACAAGTGTGTCGACTGAATAGGACGGCCCGGGTCGATTCAATTCCCGCTCATCAGCAACAAATCCCGCTTGTCCCTGAATCGCGGCATTGATCATCCGTAGCCGGATGTCCCCACCAGCCTGTGGCCGGTCTTTGTGCGGTGGAATAGCACTGGGCACAAAGTGCACCGCACTGAGATTCAGTGCAGTCATCAACTCAAAAGCGGTACGCAGGTGACCAATATGGATTGGATCAAAGGCGCCGCCGAATATGCCTATAGATTGCATGACCGTGTCAGTTCACCGACCAGAAACTGCCGCGCGCGCAGCCGGTGGCCTGGCAATTGCGAGCGTCAATTCGGTCAGGGCAATCCACGGTTGACCGAAACGCGCACCTTTAACAATGCGGTCCACGTGACAAGCCTTCGTAACCAAGCCCTTGATGCTTACAGGCGTATGCTGCCGCAGGCACTCGCCGACGATGCCGTGGCGAAACCGCCAGACACGCGTTTTGGCCAGGGCCGTGGAAACCGAATTACCCTGGTCCACGCGACAGCTTAACTCCACCAGCGTCTGGATCTCGCGGACCAAGGCCCATAGCGCCAGGGTTGCCGGCACCCCTTCGCGTTGCAGCCCTTGCAATATTCGAATCGCCCGGCCGGCACCCAGACCCACGGCAGCATCAGCCAATTGAAACACATCGAAGCGGGCACTATCGGCCACCGATTCTTTGACTGTATCGACCGTGACCTTGCCACCATCAGCCAACAACAGCAGCTTCTCGATTTCCTGGCGCGCGGCCAACAGGTTTCCCTCAACCCTAACCGCTAGTGGCTCCAGTGCCGCTGCATCGTATTGCAGTCCTGCACTCTGAAGCCGCCGGCCCAGCCAGTCCGGTATTTTATGGCTTGGCAGCGGCCTTACTGCGATCCACACACCACCATTCGCCAACGCTTTGACCCAGCGACTGCTGGCGCTGCGGGTATCCAGATGCGGTGACGTGACCAGCAGCAGGGTGTCGGGGTCCGGGCTACTGGCCAACTCGACCAGTACCGCCGACCCCTCCCGACCGGGCTTGCCCGTGGGTAAGCGAATTTCGATTACCCGCTGGCTAGCAAACAGCGATAGGTTCTGGATAGAGCCGGTCAGGGCGCGCCAGTCAAACCCCACCGTCGCCGTGTAGACCTCGCGTTCTTCAAATCCGGATTGTCGGGCCGCAGAGCGAATCAGGTCGGCTGCTTCCATGGCCTGCAACGGTTCATCGCCGGATATGAAATACAGGGGCGATAGGTGCTGGGAAAGGTGCTTGGGTAGCTGCTCTGGTGTCAGTTTCACGCTGTGGGAAGGCTTAGGCCTTTTCGTCCATCATACACGCAGGCAGACGAATTCATCCACCGGATGGGGCTCATCGGAAACGGTTTGCTCAGCCAAGCAGGCGGGCCCAGTCTATGGACTCCTCTTCCAACAGAATCGGAACCCCGTTTCGGATCGGGTAGACCAGCCGAGCATCGCGAGTTACCAATGCTTCGGAAAATTCCTCGCTCACCACCTGATCAGCGCTGTTCAGAGCTTTGTCGTCGCGGATGGCCTGATTGAGCTGACCGAGTCGGGCCTGATCAAGGTATTCGAGTGGCTGGCGGGTAACTGGGCAACAAATAATGTCCAGAAGCTTGCTGTCCATACGTCTAAATAGCCTTTCCGAAGGTCGCTGAAGTGTTAGGTTATAATATAACATATTGGGCGCCAGATCCTTAGAATACCGGTACAACATGATGACCATTCAAACCGCTTCCGTGATCAGCAAATTTCTGCCCAGCACGCATGACCACAGCCACTGTATTGAAGTAGCGCTGGACCGCGCGACTGCAGTTTGCGATTTGCAGGGGCTGCGTCTAACGCCGATCCGGCGACGCGTGCTGGAACTGATCTGGCATAGCCATGCTCCAATCGGCGCCTATTCAATCCTCAAACAACTCGCCCAAAACGGCCGTAAGACCATGCCCCCGACCGTTTACCGGGCGATAGCATTCTTGCGCTCGGCTTCGTTGGTGCACCGCCTAGATTCGTTGAATGCCTATGTCGGCTGCGGTGATCCCAGCGAAGCGCACAGCGGCCAATTCTTTATCTGCCGCAAATGCGATTCAGTGGCCGAAATTCATGACACGGCAATGGCTGGCTTGCTCGCCGACCAGGCCGCTACCTTGGGTTTTCATGCCGAGAACCCACACATCGAAGTCAGCGGGCTCTGCAGTCGCTGTGAAAAAAGCAATCGGTAAGCCGCTAAAAACCAAGACCAATGCGCATTCTGATCAGACAACTACTGGACAGCCTCGCCGTGACAATATCCGGTGTATGTGCCGTGCATTGCCTAGCGCTGCCACTTATTATCATGGCGTATCCTTTGTTGGGCTTATGGTCAATGGATGACCTGTTGTTTCATCGATTGCTATTGATCGTGATCATTCCGATCAGCCTCATCGCATTGTTGCTCGGCTATCGCATCCACCGCAGCCGGCAAGTCACTGTGCTGGGTATGCTGGGCATTGCGATCCTGGCGCTGGTCGCAATATCGGGCCACGACTGGGTTTCAACGACCGGTGAACGGTTTGCAACAACCGCCGGTGGTTTGATTCTAGCCAGCGGTCATGTGTTCAACGCGATCAATGCGCAGCGTTGACGAACGATCTGATTACTCTCTACGGTCGCGCGTTCCCAAGATCAGTTGTCAGTATCAATTGTTGACGTTGGCTCACTGCTGTAATTGCTATTACACCAACTGAAGTGTTCCGGGACGGGATCGAATCCATGAGGCCCCAGCGGATGGCATCGCAGAATGCGGCGCATCGCTAACCAACCGCCGCGGAGTGAACCAAAACGCACGACGGCTTGCCGCGCGTATTCCGAACAAGTGGGCAAAAACCGGCATCTCGGCCCAAAAAATGCCGACAGGTAACGCTGGTAGAGTTGGATTAACCGGCGCATTCTGCAGCGTGTCCCTTAATTGCATCGATCATTGCATGCAATCCATTGCTGCGTGTCGGGCTCAGATGCTCGTGCAAACCTATGGCGTCGATGAAGTCGGGCGGGGTAGCAATAATCTCCACCGGCGCCCTGCCACTGTAAACGCGCATCAGAATTGCAATCAACCCGGACACAATGGCCGAGTCACTGATGGCCTGAAAATCGAGACGATCCTTGCGCTGGTTCGCTTTCAACCAAACTTGGGACTGGCAACCGTGCAAGCGGTAATCCTCTGTTTGCCATTTTGGCGGAAAGGGAGGCAGCTTCTTGCCCAAGTCAATAATATACTGGTAACGGTCCATCCAGTTGTCGAAAAACCGAAATTCGTCAACTAGCTCCAGCTGGGTCTGCTCGATCGTGCTCATCGCGTGAGGCACTAATCGTGACCTTCCGTATGATCGATCCGGCGCCAACTCGTTCCCTTAGGGCCATCTTCGATTGCGATGCCCAACTTTTTCAATTTGGCCCGGATCCTATCTGCCTCTGAATAATCTCCATTGTCGCGCGCCGCCGCCCGCTGCACGAGTAGTACATCAATTTCAGCGACCCCGGAAACGCCTTCGTCACCAGCCATGAACCAGTCGGACGGGTTGGAGCCAAGCAACCCGATGATTTCGGCATTGGCACGCAACTGACCGGCCAGCGACACGCCCTGCTCAGAATCGCCGGCGCGATTGATCTGCCGGGCCAGATCAAACAGTACGGCCAATGCCTTGGGTGTGTTCAGATCGTCTTCGAGGGCCTCGATGAACTCCGCAGTGGGCGTGGCCTGTGCCCCGTCGTCCCAGCTGCTAACATTGCGCAGACAAGTATATAGTCGGTCTAGTTTACGCCGCGATTCGTGCAACACTTCGTCAGACCAGTCCAGCGGCTGTCGGTAATGAGCACCGAGCAGCGCCAGACGGATAGCCTCCCCGGGGCCCTGCTCCAGCAACTCGCGGACCAGCACAACATTGCCCAGTGACTTTGACATTTTTTTACTTTGCACGTTTACGAAACCGTTATGCATCCAATAACGGGCAAAGGTATCACCACCGTGAGCGCAGATGCTCTGAGCAATTTCATTTTCGTGATGAGGAAAAATTAAATCGTTTCCGCCACCGTGAATGTCAATCCCATGCCCGAGGTGCTGATTAGCCATAACTGAACACTCTATGTGCCATCCTGGGCGCCCTCGGCCCCAAGGACTGGCCCAACCGGGAAGTTTCGGCGTAGACGGCTTCCAGAGCACGAAATCGCCAGGGTATTCCTTATAGAGGGCGGTCTCCACCCGCGCACCGTCGAGAAGTTGGCGGCGATCACG
>JAYZJE010000235.1:0-4989 GCA_036164895.1 Pseudomonadota bacterium | reverse complement strand
TCAGATGCGTCGGAGCCATGCACAATATTCTCTTCAATGCTGCTCGCATGGTCGGCTCGGATCGTCCCGGCGGCCGCTTTGTCAGGATTCGTAGCTCCCATGAGTTCCCGGTTCAAGGCGATAGCATTATCACCCTCAAGTACCTGGACTACGACCGGCCCGGAAGTCATATACGTAACCAAGTCTAAAAAAAATAGCGAATACCGATGCACAGCATAAAACCCTTCAGCCTGCTCGCGTGACAGATGCATCATCTTGGCCGCTATAATCTGCAGCCCCGCCTGTTCGAAACGCCGGTAGATTTCACCGATGAGATTCTTTTCAACTCCATCGGGTTTAATAATCGATAAGGTTCTTTCTACCATCTGTTCCAAATGCGTAGCTTAGACACTGAAGCTTTCTCCACACCCGCATTCTCCAGAGGCTTTGGGGTTGCGAAATTTGAACGCCTCGTTCAAGCCCTGTTTGACAAAATCAATTTCGGTTCCGTCAATCAGACCAAGACTCTCCCGGTCAACAATCACGGCGACACCAGCGTCCTTGAAAACGATATCATCGTTCTCGATACGATCCGCGTAGTTGATGACATACGCAAAACCCGAACAGCCGGTTCTTTTTACGCCCAACCGCAAACCTATTGCCGTCCCTCGCTTGGCAATGAAGTCGCGCACGCGTTCAGCCGCACTATCTGTCAACGTAATTGCCATCGTTACCTTTTATTACAGTTTCCCAGCCATCGAAACATTTTTCCAAAGCATCTTGTAATATCAACAGCTTACCTTTTTTTTCAACGGGAATGTTCAACTTGCTGGTAATCCAATCGGGCGCGAAGTTTACCAGTTCCCTCACGGGAGCACCCGTCAGTTCCTCCGTCATCCAACTGCAGGCAGCTATTGTATGCGGGCACCCATAGGCGAGAAATTTAATGGCCTCCAGCCGGCCCGCCTGGACACACGCCTGAATGACGACCCACGTTCCGTGGCCGATTGAACCGGCTTCACCCTGAATCCGATGCGGCAACACAGTTTCCGCGCATCCTATATTGACCGGCTCGCGAAAATAGCGTTCGACTTCAGGTGAATACTCCAAGGTAACCTCACTATCCGTTAGCTGTGGCGTCGCGTCGGGAGGCAGGAGAGTATTCTACTGTATCAGCCGGTAATGATCGCCTGGCGATCTGGAAGCATGCTATGCAGATGATCGACTGCCTGCCGGAAGGATGCTGCCGCGAAATTAATTTCTTCCGAAGTTGTAAACCTGCCCAAGCTGAAGCGGATGGAGCTGTGCGCAAGCTGATCGGACCTGCCCAGGCTCCGCAATACATAGGAAGCCTCGTCGGCAGCGGAGTTGCAGGCTGCACCACTGGTAACCGCCAGGTCACGCAGACTAAACAACAGACTTTCCCCTTCCACACCCGCGACACTGACGCAAAGGATGCTACAGAGTCGTTGGTCCGGATGACCATTCAGCATAACGCCGGGAACGTCGCAAATGCCGTCCCACAGTTGATCGCGCAAGGCTGTGATGCGCACAGTGTCATCACCCATGTCACGATTGGCCAGTTCGAACGCTTCGCCCATACCAACGATTTGATGCGTCGGCAGGGTACCGGGCCGCAAGCCGCGCTCCTGGTCCCCACCGTGCATCAGCGGTTCTATCCGACGCAAACGCCGCCTGTTTAGAAAAAGTGCGCCGATGCCCTTGGGCCCATACAGTTTGTGTGCGGTCAACGACAACAGGTCGATACACTGGCGCTGGACATCGAGAGGCAGGCGGCCTGCACTCTGTGCTGCGTCTACGTGAAATACCACATCTGCCTCGCGGCATACGGCACCAATCCCGGCAATGTCGTGGACAACCCCGATCTCATTGTTGGCGTGCATGATCGAAACTAAAATCGTATCGGATGTAAGTGCAGCCTTTACCGCCTCCGAGGCGACAAGCCCGTTGCGATCAGGCTCCAGATAGGTGATCCGAAATCCCTGCTTCTCGAGGTGCTGGCAAGTCGACAGTACCGCCTTATGTTCCGTTGCCGAGGTCACTACGTGACGCCCTCGCACACTGCGGTAATAGGCTGCGCCAATCAGTGCCAGATTGTTGGACTCAGTTGCTCCGGAGGTCCAGATGATTTCACCAGAGGAAGCATTGATAAGCGCTGCCACCTGGTCGCGGGCGACTTCGACCAATGCGTGCGCCTTGCGCCCAAGCTCATGGGTATCGGCCGAGGGGTTGCCAAAACTGTCGCTGGAACGAAGACAGCGCAGCATGGTTTCCGCGACGCGCGGATCCAATGGCGTGGTCGAGGCGTTGTCCAGGTAAACCGGCAACTCCATCAACTGGGCCTTTCGAGGTGCTCGGGAGCAACGGCCTGAGAGTTGCTCGAGACGTCGGAAGAGCCCCCGGAACCCGGTGCAACGGCACTCAAAATGCCGCGCATGATATTCAATTCGTTCTCATCTAACTGAGCACGATTGAACAATCGACGTAAGCGTCGCATCAAGTAACGTGGATTATCGGCCTTAAGGAATCCAGTACTAAGTAGCACCCGCTCAAGATGCTGATAAAACAACTCCATATCACCGGAACTCGCTGGTGGCGACTCTGAATCCTGCACTGCGTCCTCAACCTTCTGCGCAACCCGCAGCTCATATGCAATGACCTGAACGGCCATGGCCAAGTTCAATGAACTGTACTTAGGATTTGAGGGTATATATGCGGTCGCGTTGCAAAGATCCAGCTCCGCATTGCTGAGACCCGCCCTCTCCGTTCCGAATACGATCGCTGCCGGTCTCTGTCCGCAATGGGCTAGCAGTTCCGCCGCGCACTCTGCGGGACTAAGCTCCGGTGCCCCTAGCCGACGCCGCCTCGCGCTCGCGCCGACAACCAGACCGCAATCCGCGACCGCCTCTGCTAGACTGCTGACCACACTAGCAGCCGATAACACATCCAACGCGCCCGATGCACGGGCATTGGCATCGGGACTGGGAAAATTCCTGGGATTAACCAAAACCAGGTCTGAAAAACCCATGGTTTTGATCGCGCGCGCACTGGCGCCAACATTGCCTCCGTGGGTCGGCTGATAGAGTACAAATCGAATAGGGAACGACATGATCAGGTCCGGTGTTTCATCGGGTCCAGTTGCACCAGCAGTGCAGCCCACTCTCGGTTTGCTATTCTACCCTGACCATTGGCCTCAGGCTTTGCCACAACGATAAGATCGCATGCAGGCATTATTGAACACGGCCATTCAGGCTGCCCGGAAAGGCGGGGACGCAACTCTGCGCTATTTCGATCGACCCAGCATGTTGGAGATTCGACGCAAATCTCACAATGAATATGTCACACAGGTGGACAACTCTGCGGAACAGATAATTATCGGCGCCATCCACCAGCGCTATCCCGAGCACGCAATACTGGCTGAGGAAAGCGGCGGCAGTGGCACCAGCGACTTTGAATGGATTATCGATCCGCTCGACGGCACAACGAATTTCATCCACGGATTCCCCGTTTTTGCGGTTTCAATCGCGTTACGCGTGAAAGGCCGGCTGGAAATTGGCGTCGTTTACGATCCAACTCGCCAGGAAATGTTCACCACTATTCGCGGACAGGGAGCCTATCTGGACGGACGCCGCATCCGTGTCAGCGGGCGCAAAACACTGGATGGGGCACTGATCGGCACAGGCTTCCCGTATCGGGCCAATCGCGAATGGATGCGGCAATACCTCGAAATGCTTCACGATGTCATGCAACACGCGGCGGACGTGCGCCGACCGGGCGCTGCAGCGCTCGATCTAAGCTATGTGGCGGCTGGACGGCTGGACGGTTTTTGGGAGTTCGGGCTGCAAATTTGGGACATTGCGGCCGGTGTCTTGCTAATCCGAGAGGCCGGCGGGCTAGTTAGTAATTTGACCGATGACGGCGACTATCTGGAGACTGGCAACCTTATTGCCGGCACGCCTAAGGTGCATGCGGAGCTGGGACGCATGCTGCGTCCACAACTCAGAAAAGGGCACCGTCAGAGCTGACGCGCACGGTAAACTAGCCTTAAGCTGCGCTCCGTTTTAGCACGAGGCTAGGGAAGGCCGTCCGGGTTCTCTAATTTCTTAGGTGGCATTAGATCTACGGGACTGACCTCCAGTGCCAGCGCCGTCGCCCCAGCCGTATAAATCGACGAATAGGTACCCACCAAAACCCCGATAATCAACGCGATCGCAAAACCGCGGACCGCTTCGCCGCCAAACCAGACTAACGCAATCAGCACGAACAGCGTCGTCATGCTGGTGATCAACGTGCGCCCCAGAATCTGGTTTATTGAAGAATTCATGATTGCTTGGGCCGTGCCGCGCCGTGTACGGCGGAAATTTTCGCGAATGCGATCGAACAAAACGATCGTGTCGTTCAGTGAATAGCCGATCACCGCTAGGATAGCTGCCAAAACAGATAAATCGAATGAAATCTGAAAAAGCGAAAACATGCCCAGCGTGACAATCACATCATGAACCAAGGCTGCCACGGCCCCAACAGCGAACTTCCATTGGAATCGGAGCATGATGTAGCCAAGGATCATTAGCATCGCGAACAGCATTGCGAGCCCTCCTCTTTCGGTCAGTTCTTCGCCAACCTGTGGCCCGACAAACTCCACCCGGCGCAAGTTGACGGTGTCGCCCGAAGCTCGTAAAACCTGCAGTATTTTTTCGCCCAACTGGCTACTTTCCATACCCTCTCGTGGTAGCAACCGAATCATCACGTCCCGTGCGGTACCAAAATTCTGCACCTGCGCCTCGCCAAATCCTTCGAACCCCAAGGTCGAGCGGATCTGCGACAAATCTGCGGCTTCTGGGTAACCGACCTCCAGCAACACGCCACCGGTAAAGTCAACGCCAAAGTTCAGACCGCGCGTGCTCAGCGAAACAATCGAGACAACAATTATAGATACCGACAGGGCAGCTGTGACTCGGCGCCTACGCATGAAGTCAATTGTGGTTGTCT
>JAYZJE010000234.1:0-5358 GCA_036164895.1 Pseudomonadota bacterium | reverse complement strand
AAATCGAACGGCTGCCGCGTGAGTTCGATCAACCGGGCTCGCACCCGCTCGTCCGAAGCGCTGGCCATCACTTCCAGTTCCACCGGCACCGTCCACTCCGGGGCAATGACCTGCACCGGCTCGCCACCACGCGCCGCAAAGGTCGTCCGCAACGACTCATGACGCGCCACCAGGGCGTCCACCGCCCGCTGCAGCAGACCTGACTCTACCGGACCCTCCAACCAAGCAGCCCAGTGCAGGTTGTAAGCTGCGCTGTCTGGTTCCAACTGATCCAAAAACCATAGCCGTTGCTGCGCGTACGACAGCGGCGGCAGTTCCCGCGCCACCCGATCCCGCGGACGTAAAGGCACCGAATCCTCCGTGTGCTGGCTACCAGCCAACTCATCAGCTAGGCCCGCCACGGTCGGCCGGTTGAACAGGCTACGCAATGGCAATTCCACCTGCAGTGCGTCGCGTACCCGCGACATCAACTGGGTAGCCAGCAGCGAGTGGCCACCGAGGTCAAAGAAGTCATCGTGCACGCCGACCTTCTGCACCCCCAGCAACTCTGCCCAAATCCCCACCAGCGTCTGCTCCACCGGGGTGCGCGGAGCCACGTAACGCTGCTCGGTATGACGTTCCCAGACCGGCACCGGCAAGCGGCTTCGGTCGACCTTACCGTTGGCAGTCAGCGGCAACCGAGCCAGTTCCACATATGCCGCCGGCACCATGTATGCCGGCAAGCGCGCCTTGAGGTATGCCCGCAACTCCACCGGGTCAAGCGCCTGGCCCACCGCTGGCACCACATACGCCACCAGCCGTGCGTTACCCGGCACGTCCTCGCGCACCACCACCACACTGCGATCCACGCCCGCATGTGCACCTAGCGCCACTTCAATCTCGCCTGGCTCAATACGGTGACCGCGCACCTTCACCTGCTCGTCGGTGCGACCCATAAACACCAGTCGCCCGTCCGGCAACTGCCGCGCCCGGTCACCCGTCTGGTAAATGCGGCCTTCGCCGAATGGGTTTGAAATAAATCGCTTGGTGGTTAATTCATCGCGATTTAGATACCCACGCGCAACCCCGACACCACCTACGTACATTTCCCCGGGAACTCCCAACGGAACAGCCTGGCGGTTCCGATCAAGCACATACACGCACGTGTTCGGTACCGGGACGCCAATTGGAATTTCAGGATGCAAGGCGGAATCCAAGTAAGTGAGTTCATGCCACGTCACCGCTACCGAAGTTTCAGTTGGACCGTAGGTATTAATCACGCGCACTTCAGGGCCACAGGCGGAGCGCCAGGCTGCAAGACACTCGGCGCGGGCTTCCTCCCCACCGATGATGACCATCCTAAGAGTCGCTGGCACCTGGCAGGAACTATCGCTCAGGGAACTCGCCAGCATATGCCAGTAAGCCGTGGGCAGGCTGATCCAGGTAATGCTCTGCTGCTCGCATGACGAAAAAAACCTAGCGCCGGTTTCAGGTATCTGCTCGTCACGAAGGACCAGGGTTGCTCCCCATGTCAATGCGGTGAATATTTCTTCCGCGGAGATATCGAAGCTGATTGACGCAGCCTGTAAAATGCGGTCTGCGGGCGACATGCTGCTTTTAATTCCAACCTGGTGGGTGTAATTCACCAGGCCACCGTGTTCGAGCATGACGCCCTTGGGTTGGCCACTGGACCCGGACGTGTAATAGACACATGCCAGATTGGACGCTTTCACACCTGCACACGGATTTTCTAGGCGCACCCGGGGCTCATCACACGGCTGCGGCTCCAGAATGACCTGCGGAACACCCTGTTCGGGCAGCAGTGAATCTATGCCGGGCTGCACCAACAGCGCCGCGACCTGCGCATCGACCAGCATGAACTGCAGTCGCTTGGCCGGGTAATCCGGGTCCAGAGGCACGTAACTCCCCCCCGCCTTCAACACGCCGAGCATGCCCGCAACCATGGCCGGCGACGGGCCGGCGCAAAGCCCGACGCGTGTCTCTGCTGCGACGCCGAGTGCCTGTAACTTGCGTGCCAATTGATTAGCCCAACGGTTCAAATCACCGTAGCTGATCTCTTTGCCACCATGCACCAAAGCAACGGCATCGGGATCCTGCTCAACCTGTAACTCAAACAGGCCATGCAACGTCGCCTCTTTCGGGTAGCTCCCGGGCGTCGCATTCTGCGCTAATGCTAATTGCTGACGCTCAGTTTGGGTTAATAGGGGTAAACCGGAGATCCTTTGATCGGGATCCGCAGCCACGGCTTCTAGCAAAGTTTGGTAATGATTAGCTAAGCGCTCGATCGTGGTTTCGTTGAACAGGTCGGTGTCGTACTCGAACATCGCATCCAGTCCAGCCTCTGACTCGCGGACTGACAGCGTCAGATCAAATGTGGATGTGCGGCTGCTGAAAACAATCTCCGGGAACACTTCAAGATTCCGAATCGGCAACTGCCAGCGTGGCTCTTCCTGGAGATCAAACATCACCTGAAAAACTGGCGAATAGCTCAACATACGTTTCGGCTGCAACTCTTCCACCAGCTTTTCGAACGGCAGTTCCTGATTAGAATGGGCCTCGATTGCTACGGATCGCACGCGCTCCATCAACTCGGCAAAGGTTGGATTGCCCGATAGATCGCTACGCAATACCACCGTGTTTACGAAAAACCCGATCAGGCCCTCCAGTGCAGTTCGCGATCGGCCACTGATGGGCGTACCAACCACCAGGTCTTCGCGGCCAGAGTATCGGTTAAGTAAAACTTTGAATGCCGCCAGCATCACCATGTATAAGGTACAGCGATGCGCTCGGCCAATAGCCCGGAGATCGTTAGCTAAGGCTCTCGGCAATACGCGCAGCACCGACCCACCCCGAAAACGCTGTGCCGCGGACCGCGGCCGATCCGTTGGTAACTCCAACACCTCAGGTGCTCCGGACAAGCATGTTTTCCAGTAATCAAGCTGCTGTTCAAGAACATTCCCAGTTAGCCACTCGCGTTGCCAAATGGCGAAGTCCGCGTACTGCACCGGCAGTTCCGGCAACGCCAACGGCTGACCTGATACATGCCCTTCATACAATGCCGCCAATTCACGAAACATCACCCGCATCGATGCGCCATCGGAAATGATGTGATGAATAAGGACAAGCAACACATGTTCGGACTCGGCGATCCGTAGCAGCGTGATGCTCAAAAGCGGTGCGTTGTCCAACTCGAACGGGCGACTTGCAAGATGTGCAAGATAGGCACGCAGCTTTTCATCCGATGCATCGGTCATATCTTCCAGCTGCACAGGTACCCGGATTTTCGAAGTAATTTTCTGAAATGGCTTACCCGCTAAAGATGAAAATGATGTGCGCAGGGTTTCGTGCCGGACAACCAGATCGTCAACGGCCCTTTGCAACGCTGCCTGATTCAGCACGCCTTTCACGCGGACCGTCCACGAAATGTTGTGCGCAGAATTACCCGGTTCCAGCTGATCCAGAAACCACAATCTCTGCTGCGCATATGACAACGGCGGCGAAATGTCGCGAGATCGTCGCTCGAGTGGCAAGGCAATCGATCGATTTGATCGCCGTGACCACTCTAGCAAGTTTATGATCTCGGTTTTGCAGTGCGCCAGTTCGGTGCGCAACCCGTCGTTCAATACACCATTCGGTGCGTCGACGCGGAGGTTGTCACCATCAAGAGCAAGCCGAACGCCCAAATCTCTCAGCCGGGAAATCAGATCCAATGCGCTCAAATCCTGATGACCTCCCGATCGTCGCCCGGCAAGTCCTTGCCCTCGCTCATGGTCCAGCGAATTGCATCGACACTGCTGGCGAGTTCGGCCACGGTGGGCGCCTCAAACAGGCACTGTAGTGGCAAATTCACCTGCAGTGCATCGCACACGCGGGCCATCAGCTGAGCGGCAAGTAAAGAATGGCCGCCCAGGCGAAAAAAATCATCGTGCACGCCGAGCTTCTGGCGACCGAGAACATCGGCCCAGATTGCGCGGAGTTTGGATTCCGTTGCGCTGCGCGGTGCCACGTAGGGGCAGCTTGTCCGGTCCTCTCTGCCCGGCGCCGGCAACGCCAAGCGATCGATTTTTCCGCTAGGCGTCAGCGGCAATTTTTCGAGGCGCACGAATGCATGCGGCAACATGTAATCCGGCAGGGACTCTTTTAGATACTGGCGCAGAACCTCCGGATCCGCATCTATACCAGCCGCCGCGGACGGCACCAGGTAGGCAACCAGTTGCACTTCGCCCGCTGCGGTTGGCTGGGCCACCACGGTGCTGGACGCGATGCCCGGGCGGTGATTCAGCAGCGCCTCAATTTCGGCGGGCTCTACGCGAAACCCGCGAACTTTCAGCTGCCGGTCCGCACGTCCCCGAAACTCAATCGTGCCATCAGGTAAAAACCGCGCGAGATCCCCGGTGCGACACAATCGGTCCGCGGGATTATCACTAAAACAGTCAATGACGTATTTCTTCCTTGTCAAATCCGGTCGATTCAGATATTCAGCCGCAAATCCATCACTGCCAACATGCAATTCCCCCCAAACCCCCGGTGGAACCGGCTCGCTCCAAGCATCCAGTATGTAGCAACGAACGTTGGGCAGCGGCCGGCCAATTGAAACAACTCCTTCAGCGGCGGTCTGGCTCGTCGCGTCAAAACAGGTCGCGTCCCAGAATTCAGTGGTTCCATAGGTGTTTAGAATTCGTCGTCCCGGAAATGCCGCGCGAAATTTTTGCAAAAGCGTTCCCGGCAGCGATTCACCGCTGGTAACCAGCGATCGCAAAGCCGGTAAATCCCGACCCAGGTCCCGCCCAGTTTCGAAAATTGCCATTAGCAGCGACGGCACCACAACCAAGTGGGTCACCGCATGCTCGGCCAGGAAATCCACAAACCCACCGGCATCCTTTTCCAAGCCTTCCGGCACCAACACCAGTGGAATGCCGTGCCCCAGCGCACCGAACGTCTCCCATAATGAATCGACGAAATTGAGGCTGGTCCTGTGGGCAAAAACATCCGATGGACCAAAATCGTAAGCATTCCACATCCAATGGATTCGGTTTACCGAACCGTTATGCAACCCGATGCACCCCTTTGGGCTACCGGTTGAACCGGACGTGAATAATACATAGGCCGGATCGCGAGGGACGACGGCTGCATCTAGGTTGCTGCTGCGGGCACTATTAACGAGCGTTGCGTCAGGACCAGCGACCCAGACCAGCGGAATGTTCTCCCCGGAAAGTTGCGCGCTTAGTGCATGGTTTGTCACTATAATTCGTGGTTGCGCTTCGTCCAGAATGCGGGCCAGCCGGGCCCGTGGATAGGTGGGATCGAGGGGTAGTACCGTCGCTCCCGTTTTCAGTATGGCAAGCAAGCCTCGGATTT
>JAYZJE010000233.1:0-2971 GCA_036164895.1 Pseudomonadota bacterium | reverse complement strand
TGACCGGCATCCATGGCAATCGCCGGGGTTTCGGCGAATACTGCCGCCACCGGTTCACCTTGGTGGCGGGCGCGGTCGACGGCGATTGAGTAATCTAAGATTCCTGCCGCTTTCCCAGGCGCTAGTTCCATGTAAGGATCACACTGCTCTGCCACCTCCTTGCCAGTTAACGTGCACACCACACCCGGAAGGGCTTCGGCGGCTGAAACATCGATGCTAAGAATATTCGCATGCGCATACGGCGAGCGAAGCACGTACATGTGCAGCATGCCGGGCGTCTGGTCGTCGTCTGTAAACAGACCGCGCCCACGAATCAAGCGATCGTCTTCTTTGCGTCGTGGTGATTTCCCAACCCAACTCATGCTGTGTTCCTCAGAAATACGCAAGCGTTATTGCTCGGCATCTTTTTAAAAATTAACCGTTCGTGGCTTAGGCTGGTTCCGGCGATAGCTGGGCCTGCAGGGCCGCAATCAGCCGATCGATGTCTTTTTTTGCGAGCGGGCGGATCAAACCACCGGCCAGTGCGACCAGCTTGCCGAACATGCTCAGATCGCCTTTCCAATGCACCACCGTGCCGACATCGCTGGCTTGGAGTTTAAACTCCGTCGTGAAATTAAACGCGCCCCCCATAACGGAGCCCTTGCCAACGTATGCGGCACAATCGGGCGCGCCTGCGTCGTCTAGCTCTAGCGCAATTCGGGTGGTGCCGCGGATTTTACCGACTCCAATACGAACCCCGACCAGCGACGTCTTGGGGCCTGTAACTTTGATGCTGTCAAATGTCGGTAAACACGGCGCGAACTTCTCCGGGTTCGCCAGGAACGTGTAGGCGTCTGCGGCAGATGATGTGACCGTGAATTTGCCGTCGAACTTCATTCCCATGGCACTAACTGTCCTGCATCTTTTTGGCTGCCGCATCGATGGCGATAAAAATATTGTGATAGCCGGTGCATCGGCACAGGTTACCCGCGATGGCCTTGCGAATTTCCTTCTGGCTGGGTTTTGGGTTGGCCGCCAGAAGTGCATACGAAGACATCAACATGCCAGGGGTGCAGTAACCGCACTGCAATCCGTGATGTTCTGAAAACGCTGTTTGCAGCGGGTGCAGTTCATCATCCTGTTCTAGGCCCTCGACAGTCATGATTTCGCTCTGGTCGGCCTGCACCGCTAACACCGTGCATGACTTCACCGGCTTGCCGTTCAGCAGCACGGTGCAGGCACCACAGTAGGTGGTGTCGCAGCCAATACGCGTGCCGGTCAATCGCAGTTCCTCGCGAAGGAACTGAACCAGCAGCAGACGTGGTTCGATAACCCGCTGATAGTCTTGACCGTTAACGGTTATGTTGACTTCAATTCGTTCAACGGCCTTAGTAATACTCATGGCTCATCTCGACTTTCTCGCCTCTGCAGCGGCGCGTTGCCGCGTCGATTGCGCGTTTGACTAATACCGCCAGTACGGAACGCTTGAACCTTTCGGATCCGCGCATGTCCTCGACCGGTTCGGCTGCGTTCACCGCTGCTTCAGTTGCTTGGTCGATGGTCTCCGCGTTCAGCGCTTTGCCGCGCAAAACCCTTTCAGCATCGGTTGCATGAATGGGGGTGAGGCCTGCCGAACCGAGTGCAATCCGGACGTCCTGGCACAAATTGTTATCAGTCAGCGTGATTTGCACCCCGGCCGTCGCGGTGGGATAGGCCGGCGCACAGCGCTTGAAACCTGCATAGGCGCCGCTGCTGTTGGTGGGTGGTCGCTTGAAGCGCACCTCGGTGAGAATTTCGTTTGGCGCCAAGGCGGTTTGATAGAGATCTTCGACAAAGCCCTGGATCGGCAAAATGCGTTGTCCATCCGGACCTTCGCACAGCAGTTCTGCATCCAGCGTGTGCAGCAGCGCCGGCCAGTCGCAACTGGGATCGCCAGAAGCGAGTGATCCTCCAATAGTGCCCCGATTTCGCACCTGGACATCGGCGATGCCGTTGGCACAGTCTTTAATTATGGGAATCATTTCCCCGAGAGGGGATTCGGCTATGGCTGCATGGGTCGCCAGAGCACCGATACGGACTTCATCGTCATCATGATCGATATAACACATATCGGGGATACTGCCGAGATCGATGACATCCGACGGTTCGTCGAACCGAAGTTTCATCAACACGAGCAACGTTTGCCCCCCGGCCAATGCCCGGGCACCGTCACCGTATTCACTCATCAGTGACACCGCCTCCTGAACAGAGCCGGCACGGTGGTAATGAAACGGAGCGGGATACATGTGTTTTTTATTTTTAGAAAACTAACACGGCTTTCGACGTCACGTAAATCGAGACAATAGCACAAAGAATCGGGCGGCTCACCGCAGCCGAGAGCAAATATTGCTGCTGTTCTGCAGCGTTGCCGTAACAGCACGATGGGCTGCTCAAATCGCCAAACGCGCGAACATTGCCTGCGGCTTTATTGCTAGCTGCCGTTTGAAAGTCATGCAGGCGAAGGCAACTTGCGCTAAATTATTGGGGTTATGGTCGCTCCGAACCTGATTACGACGATGGAAGATCACGCGCTTGAGCGCGTGCCTGGCAGCGAGCGGGAGAACTGGTTACAGATTAGCTGGAACACGGCCGGCTTGGTCACGACCCTAGTGACCCTGTTCTTCGGTTCCTTGGCCTGCTTTGTGGCAGGCACAAAAATTGCGTTGGCTGCCGGGGTTGCGGCGTTCGTGATCGGCAGCAGCCTTGGCTGGGCGATGGCTCGGATCGCTTATGAAACCGGTTATTCGAATACGCTGATTACCCGCAAGTATGGCCTTGGGATTCGTGGTTCGGCGCTAGCCTCCGTGATTTTTGGTGTTCTGATTGTCGGGTTTCTAGCCATTGAAAACGGGCTGCTTTACCGGGGTTTCCTGTTCTTTTTTGGCGTCGATGATGGCTGGTCAATGCGGCTCATGATTTACGGTGGCATGACGGTCGCTTGGATTTTGCTGAC
>JAYZJE010000232.1:0-6548 GCA_036164895.1 Pseudomonadota bacterium | reverse complement strand
CTGAACCCATTCGAAATAATCGGGACCTAAAGCGTGGGATAGCTGTCGTGAGCATAGGTGGTGACGAAGCGGTCGCTATCGCGGTCGAAGTTGCTTGATCAAAAACCGCTACATGCCAGAATAGTTCGGTCCTCCGCCACCTTCCGGTACGTTCCAGTTGATGTTCTGAGCTGGATCCTTGATATCGCAAGTTTTGCAGTGAACGCAGTTCTGAGCATTAATCTGGAATTGTTTCTCGCCGCTCGACCCCTCAACGATTTCGTATACGCCAGCCGGACAATACCGTTGTGCCGGTTCATCAAACAACGGTAGATTGTCGCGGATTGGCAAATCGGAGTCTGCCAATTGGAGATGGCAAGGCTGATCCTCATCGTGATTCGTACTTGACAGAAATACCGACGACAACAAGTCATGGCTGAGTTTGCCGTCGGGTTGTGGATACATAATCGTCTTGCTCGTATCGGCCCGTTTGAGGTATTCGTGATCCGGGGTACGATTGTGCAGCGTAAATGGCAAACGCCCACGGAGAATATTCTGATCCATCCAGATGAAGGCCGAGCCAAGCAGCGTACCGAACTTGTGTTGTGCAGGTTCAAAGTTACGCGCACGGTAAAGCTCATCATAGACCCAAGAATCACGCACTCGCTTCTCGAATCCATCCAATGCACCCTCGCTTGAGTCACCGGCCTGATACGCTGCAAAGACCTGCTCGGCAGCTAGCATTCCGGTCTTCATCGCTGTGTGCGAACCTTTAATTTTCGCAGAGTTCAGGAAACCGGCATCGCAGCCGGCCAGTAAGCCACCAGGGAACGTTAGTCGCGGTAGGGATTGCAAGCCGCCCTTATTTACCGCGCGGGCACCATATGATATTCGCTCTCCGCCTTGCAGGAATTGACTGATACGCGGATGGTGTTTCCAACGTTGGTATTCGAGGTACGGATCCAAGTGTGGATTGGTGTAATTCAGCGCGATGATAAAACCAACGTAAACGAGATTATCTCGGGCATGGTATACGAACCCGCCGCCCTTAGCGTCCTCGCTCAAAGGCCAACCGAACGTATGGACAACTAGGCCTTCACGATGTTGTTCCGGCTTGATGCTCCATATTTCTTTGAAGCCTATCCCGTAGTGTTGCGGATCGGATTTGTCGCGAAGACCGAATGTCCGCATCAAATCCTTGCCAAGATTGCCGCGACAACCCTCGGAGAAAATCGTGTACGGAGCGCGCAGCTCATACCCAGCCTGATAGGATTGCTTGTGCTGCCCATCAGCAGAAACACCCATATCACCGGTTGCGACTCCTACTACCCGGCCACCTTGGTACAACACCTCGGATGCGGCAAAACCTGGAAAAACATTTACAGTTAGGGCTTCGGCTTGGTCACCCAACCAGCGGCACAGATTGCCTAAGCTGATAATGTAATTGCCTTTGTTGTGCATCGGCGCCGGCACCAGCAAACTCGGCACCTTCAACGCCGATGCACTGGAGCTCATGAACAAGACCTCATCGCCAGCAACCTTGGTCGTAACCGGGGCCCCCAGTTGTTGCCAGTCGGGAAACAACTGGTTCAGCGGCGTAGGGTCGAACACTGCACCGGAAATGATGTGAGCCCCCACCTCGGAGCCTTTTTCGACGACCGCGACATTGAGTTTCTTGTCCGCATCCCGGGCGAGTTGCATCAGCCGACAGGCCGCGGACAAACCGCACGGCCCTGCCCCGACAATCACTGCATCGAAGTCCATCCTCTCTCGATCCGTCACGCTGACCCTCGTTTAAAATTTTTAGGTCACAATAAAGGCGCCGTCATTGTAGCACCGGCATATTTGCTCATCGGACACCCGGTCAAGCGCACCAGTCTATGAAACGGTTATGGACTACGACACCTTAAATCGATCCTGATCGGTTTCCGCTGGTCGTGGCTCGATCGTTATCGTGATCAAGCAAACCGGTTACACTAACATTCCACTAAGCAACTGCAGGAGATCATGAATGCCCGGGAAGGTGGTAATGTGCCGGCATGGTGAGAGCACTTGGAACCAGCAAAACCGATTTACCGGCTGGACCGACGTCGACTTGACGCAACAGGGAATCGACGAAGCACGAACCGCAGGCCGGCAATTGCGGGAGCTGGGAACCACGTTTGACATCGCTTTTACGTCAGTGCTAAAGCGAGCAATACGCACACTATGGCTAATGCTAGATGAAATGGATCTGATGTGGGTCCCTGTCAAGCGAACGTGGCGGCTGAACGAGCGACATTACGGTTCGCTGCAGGGCCTAAACAAGGCGGAAACCTCAGCCAAGTATGGCGAGCAACAGGTGCATATCTGGAGGCGCAGCTATGATATTGCACCCCCTCCGCTGGATGACAACGACGAGCGTCATCCAAAGTTTGACCCCCGATATCGGCATGCAGCCACGCTACCCGCAACCGAGTCACTCAAGGACGCGCTGAATCGCGTGCTGCCATACTGGGATAAATCCATTGCACCGCGCCTACGTGCAGGCGACAACGTATTGATTGCAGCGCATGGGAACAGCATGCGGGCGCTGGTCAAAATGCTGGATGGCATCTCCAGTGAAGAAATCACCGAATTTAATATCCCCACCGGCATCCCGATGGTTTATGAGTTGGACGATAGTTTACATCCGGTCAGTTGCGAATTTATCGGTGATCCCGAAACTATCCGGAAAGCCACGGAGGCGGTCGCAAATCAAGCCATTCGGAAATGATTTACTCGCTTGGAAAGCAAACGCCCGTTACGAACGGAGAAAATATTTTCGTTGCGCCCAGCGCAACCGTGATCGGCAACGTTCGGCTAGAGCCTAATTCCAGTGTCTGGTTTGGCGCCATACTGCGCGGCGATATTGAGCCCATCACGATAGGGCGCGGTTCAAACGTGCAGGACGGAAGTGTGCTGCATACTGACCCGGGCCGACCTTTAACAATCGGTAAGAATGTCACAATTGGGCATATGGCGATGCTGCACGGCTGCAAAGTTGGGGACAATTCACTGATCGGCATCGGGACGACAATTATGAACGGTGCACGAATCGGGGCAGATTCCATCGTCGGCGCACATAGCCTGATTACCGAGGAGAAAGTCTTTCCCAACGGCGTATTGATTATAGGCACACCAGGACAAGTGGTAAGGGAGCTGGTATCAGCGGAGATCAACGCGCTGGCTAACAGTGCAGCCCGCTACAACGAGAAAGCGATCGAATATCTTTCGGCGTTGCGGCCCGCAGAATAATAAACGCACCGCTAGGAACTGTTCCGCATCCGTATCAAACCCTCCTGGGCCGTCGATGCAACCAGAAGGCCGTCGCGGGTGAAAACTTTGCCGCGCGCCAGCCCCCGGGAGCCGGAAGCGCTTGGACTGTCAAAGGAAAACAACAGCCATTGATCCACCCGACACGAGTGGTGAAACCACATGGCGTGATCGAGGCTGGCCATCTGCATTTGTTCTCGAACGAAGCGCAGACCATGCGGCAGCGTGGCTGTGCCGAGAAGTTCATAGTCCGACACATAGGCCAACAGGGCCTGATTAATCTCGTCGTCATCTGGAACGCGATCAATCGCTTTCATCCAGATATGCTTTACCGGCTCGAGTTTTTCGTTCGATAAAAAATTCGGTTTATGAACCGGGCGCGCCTCGAATGGCCGTTCCATCGTTAGGAAGCGGCGCACTCTTTCCGGAACTTTTGCAAGAATATCTTTGTTAATGTCACGCAAATCAGCCAGACCAGACGGACCTGGCACATCAGGCAACGTGGCCTGGTGTTCGAGACCGGTTTCCTGAGTTTGAAAGGATGCGGTCATGTTAAATATCTGCCGACCGTGCTGAATGGCGACCACGCGCCTGTTCGAGAAGCTACGCCCGTCCCTGGCTCTGTCGACCTCGTAGACAATCGGCGCATCCACGTCACCGCGGCGCAGAAAATATGCGTGTAATGAATGCGCAACCCGATCGTCGACCGTTTTGCTTGCTGCACCCAGAGCCTGCCCCAGCACCTGGCCACCAAATACCTGCGGACTGCCGATATCACGGCTCTCACCACGGAAAATATTGTCTTCGACCTGGTCCAGCGTCAGTAATTTCAGCAAATCAGCAAGCACAGGATCCATAGATTTTCTCTACCGGGCACGGTATTGGCCCGCTATTGTATACATAGCGCCGGTTTGACACGAAGCCGGCGTTTTCGTGAACACATACTGAGGACACTAAGCCCTAAGCAGTATTGAAGGAGCGCGCTAACCTAGACTCCAGCCAAAAAGTACATGCCGATCGTTTCAACCACGCAAGCCGGTTTCGTTTGACCTTCTACCTCAAGGGTACATTTGAGAATCATCTGCAACGCACCGGCGCGTTTCCGTGCTGAATTAAGCACAGCACGCAAGCGCACCCGACTACCTGCGGGCACCATGGCCTTGAAGCGCGCCTTGTTTATGCCGTAATTGATTATCCGCTCCAGACCAACAAACTCGACGAAGTTATCTATCAGTGCAGGAATAAGCGCCAGCGTCAGGTAGCCGTGGGCAATCGTTGAACCAATGGGAAGATCTCTTGCCGCCCTATCGGGATCCACGTGTATCCACTGATGGTCGTCCGTCGCGTCTGCGAACAAATTAATGCGCGCCTGGTCAATCAGAACCCAATTTGAAACTCCGACTTCGGTGCCCACCAGTGCCTGGGCATCTTCGATGGTACAAACCACGTGAGGCATGCTGCTAACCGCGTCAGTCGTCCGGATTCCTGATCATTTGCACAAACTCTGCGCGGGTTCGTGCGTCATCACGAAACACCCCGAGCATGCGGCTTGTCACCATCTTGATGTTGGTTTTATTGACACCGCGAGTAGTCATGCACTCGTGCTGGCCCTCGATGACAACGGCAACTCCGCGCGGCTCCAATACCTCGTTAATACAATCGGCAATCTGTGCGGTCAGCTTCTCCTGAACCTGCAATCTTTTCGCGTAGGCCTCGACAACTCGAACCAGCTTACTAATACCGACGACTTTCGTGCTTGGAACATAGGCAACATGCACCTTACCAATGATCGGTGCTATGTGGTGCTCACAGTGGGATGAGAAATCGATGTCTCGCAGGGCGACGATCTCATCGTAGCCGTCTACCGGAAAGGATGATTTTCCCAGCAGATCGTGCGGATCCACGGCATAGCCCTGGAACCAGTCCTGAAATGCCCTGACAACCCTCGCCGGGGTCTGTAATAGGCCCCGCCGGTCTGGATTTTCACCGATCCATTGCAATAGCACCCGCACGGCTGCTTCGGCCTGCTCTTTGGTCGGACCGCTGGCTGAACTATCGTTCATGCGATTTTTTCCTTTCAAATTGCCACACCGCACGCTGTTTCTGTGACTGCCGACACCAATCGGTAAACAGGCCACTAGGACAGCAGATCATTGATTCGGACAAGGTCCTCTGGTGTATTAACATTGTCCAACGCATTTGCTCTGGGTAATTCAAGTTCGCGCAGTTCCGACTGAATCAGCAACGCACGCGGACCCATCTCAATCTCCTCTTCAGGGAGCCGCCGGAACCGGGCAAGAGTACCGGGTTCGTATATTGCACACAACGGTTCTGGCAAGCCATCTCGAGGATTAGCAAATACGGTGGCAGCTTTTCGTGAGTCACGTTGCTCGATCAGGGCCCCAATGATAGCGCCATCAACCAAAGGCATGTCGCAAGCCAGAACTACCCACGCCACCTCCGGGAATGCCCGATGGGCTGATAGAATTCCGGCGGCTGGACCAAAATGATCGTATACGTCGAAAATCAGTTCATGGTCGAACCGAACGGCGTTTTTGAACTGACCGGCACGAACCGACAAATGCACGTGATCAAGGTGTTCACCAAGAAGATCCGTGGCTCGCTCGAGTTGGCTGCGCCCACCGAATTCAAGAGTTGCTTTGTCTCGCCCCAGGCGCCTGCTCCGACCGCCGGCGAGGATCAAACCCCGCAGTTCGCTGGGCACCGCCCCGACGCCATCACTCATGTCCTGGTTCTGAAATATCCGCTACCGAAGGCGCCTTCGATTCGCTTTTTCCACCTGTCTTGCTGACCAATCTCACGTCGGTAATGATGATGTTGTGAGAAAGGCCTTTGCACATATCATAGATGGTCAACGCGGTGACGGTGACACCAGCCAAGGCCTCCATTTCCACGCCCGTCTTACCATGAACCCCGACTTCGCAATCGATGACAGCATCTCCGCCTTCATCCAGACGAATCCTGATCTTGCAACTTTCGAGACCGAGCGGATGACAAAACGGGATCAGTTCGTGAGTCCGCTTCGCCCCCATCGTTCCGGCCACGATCGCGGTTTGGAACACCGGTCCCTTGGCGGTGCGTATGTCGTCGTCCTGGATTGCGTCCCTAACCACCGCAGGCAATTTTATGCGCGCGGTAGCATGGGCTTGTCTGTCAGTCACGCTTTTGTCACTGACGTCCACCATAGTCGGCTGGTTATCTGAATCGATATGTGAAAACATTGATCTACTGCAACTCTGGAGCGGCTTTTTCCT
>JAYZJE010000231.1:0-4660 GCA_036164895.1 Pseudomonadota bacterium | reverse complement strand
ATTTTCAGCCTAGTGCCACCGAAATCGAACGCCGGTACCAGAACACTCGTGCTGCGATGGAAATAGCTGAGTTGGATGCGGTCATTATCAGCGGTAGTGAATACACGGGGTTTGAGGGTGCGGTTCGTTACATGTGCGGTTTTCACATTCTGCACCGCTACGCGTATGTCGTCGTGCCTATGTCGGGTCAACCTACCTGCGTGTTCCCGAAGGAGGCCACCTGGGTTGGTGATCACACCCAGACATTCATCGAACAGCGGGAATTCCCTGCCCATTGCGGGAAGTGGATGGCGGACTACTGCAAGGGTCAGGGCTGGAAACGCATCGGTGTTTACGGACTGAGTTACATCATTTCGGTCCGCGATTACCAGGCTCTCGCGGATGCGGGTCTTGAATTTATCGATTTCGACGAGGCGTTTGATCATTCCCGGGCCGGTAAAAGTGCCGAGGAGCTCGCTTCGGTGCGGGCCTCGATGGAGATTAACAAGGCCGGCGTTTTGGCTGTCATCCAGGCCTACGACGCTGGTAAAACCGAGGCGGAACTGATGG
This sequence comes from Pseudomonadota bacterium, assembly GCA_036164895.1. GTDB lineage: Bacteria > Pseudomonadota > Gammaproteobacteria > Steroidobacterales > JAPUGB01. The sequence continues at coordinate 4,111 of JAYZJE010000231.1, read as the reverse complement.
GCGTTGCGGAAGAAGCATTTGTGTCCTGCGGGACGGCTCGCAATACCATGGACATGGTATTGGTTGGCCCGAACGGTTCGCTGTTACCGCAGATGGTGTTCGCGGATCCTAATCGGCGTGTGCAAGACTCAGACGGGCTGTTGTACGGCCTTGAAGTTGCCGGGCCCGGCGGTCATTGGGTCGAATTTTCTCGGCTGCTGGCGCCTACCGGAATCAGCAATGACACGCGTCGACTGATGGACTCCTATGCGGAATTTCACGAGCTGGCCAAAGAGCACATGATCGTTGGTGCTTCGGCAGAAGAAGTCCACCGGAAGTGCGTCAAACCGTTTGAAGGCAAAGGGTGGCGTATGGGGCACGTGTGTGGCCATTCGATCGGTATGACGATGATCGAGCATCCGCGAATTGGCGAAGGGTCGGAGTTCGAACTTGTTGAAAATATGGTGTGCTCGATGCACCCGCACGTTATGACCGACGATCGCAACTCGAGTTTGTATTTTCAGGAAACTTTCCGCGTCGGTAAAAGTGAGGGCGAACCGCTGTCGGGGGTGCCGGTCGGATTTTACCGGGGCGGCGAGGAAAGCCTGTAGTAGCGCAATGGTAACAAGCAGGTTGCAAGAACAGGTACTAGAAAAATGAGCCCGAAGAAACCGAACATTGGGGTGATCTTTAAATCCTACGAACCCATGTCGGCGATTCAGAATTACGCGAGACAGACCGAAGACTCAGGTTTGTCTGGTGGCTTTTGGATTGCAGAGGCTTATCACTGGTTCCGTAAATACGGCCACGAGGCGCGCGGGTGTTTCGCGACGTTGGCGGCGGCCAAATTGTCTACGCAGAAAATTCCGATTGGCCTTGGAATCACCTCGCCGTACATGAGGCACCCTACGACTCAGGCGGCCGAAGCCGTTGCCCTTGATGATTTGTCGGGTGGCCGTTTCATTATGGGGCTGGGGGCAGGCAAGGTCGGCACCGAATACTTGGCCCTGGACATGAAAAAATATACGCCGGTTAGAACCCACCGGGAGTCCATCGCCATTATTCGCGGCGTGACCAGCGGCGAAGCTTTCACCTACGATGGGGAATTGTTCCACTGTGATCTGCCTGCCGTGGATCGCAAAGGCCGAGGACTGCGCACTGACATTCCGCTTTATATCGGGGCTACCGGACCGCTGATGCAGAAACTGGCAGGCAAAATAGCGGACGGATTGCTGCTGCCGGGTCTGACCTCCCCGGGGTTTACCCAGTACGCTCGTGAAAACTGTCGAGCCGGTTTCGAGGCCGAAGATCGTGAAATGCCGAACGATTATCCGATCGGTGGCGTGATCCTAGCAGCCTGTTCGCATGACGGCACCAAGGCCAAAGATGCGACACGCAGTTATACTGGTACGTACGTGATCAACAAGCTGCGTAATATAAAGAACGCTATCATCCTGAGTAGCTCGGGCCTACCCGACGAAACCTGGCAACCGTTCCGCCAGGCGTTGGCGGATGGCACCGAAGATCACGTTACCCATCTGGTCAACGATGAGATGATGCGTGCATTCACGGTTATTTCCGGAACGCCTGACGAGTGCTTGGAATTACTGCAACAACTCGTAGACGTGGGTATGAATTTGCCGTTGATGGAAGTGGTCGGCGCCAGCGAAGCGGATAATCTGGAAACGATCCGGCTTTTGGGTGAGGAAGTCGTGCCGAAGTTGCAACCGGTTGCCGCGCCATAATCCGGGGCGTGGCAGTGAAGCGGCTCTGTGCCCGCTTTTCGCCGTGGAGGCACGGCCGATAGAAATTAGTGGAGACGAAAGCAGTCATGAGACTCGTCAGCTTTAAAATCAAAGCCGATTCGCAAAACACGATCGGCGCGTTTGTCAACGAGTGTTACGTCGATTTGCATGCGCTGACCAAAGGTGCGTTGCCAGATGACATGATTGCTTTTCTGCGGATGGGCTCAACCGGGATGTCATTGGCCCAAAACGCGTTGGGCGCTGTGAAAAAGAATGCTGCTTCAACTCAGGCAGCGATATATGCACCGGATGAAATCGTACTGCGCGCGCCTGTCCCAAGACCCGGAAAGATCATGCATACGGCGTGTAATTTTGATGCGCATCTTGACGAGTTAACAAAATGGGAGCAACCGGAATGGCAGTCGCACAATTGGGGCGATTTCCACTTTGAGCATCCCACCGGATTTTTGGAAGCTCCATCGTCGGTTGTTGCGTCGGGCGCTAAAGTATCGCCGCCACATTTTACGAAGCAACTCGACTACGAGGTTGAAATAGCCATAATAATCAGCAAAGAGGCATTCCGGGTTAAGGTCGACGCTGCGTTTGACTACGTGGCTGGTTTTACGATTTTCAATGACCTGTCGGCACGGGACATTCAGGCCCGGGAGCATTCGAACAAGGTTATTTTATTGGGTAAGAGCTTTAATGGCTCCTGCCCGTTCGGGCCGCAGCTCGTTACGCCAGACGAACTGTCGGATCCGCACAATTTGAATATGAAGCTGCTTGTTAATGGTGAGGTTCGTCAGGACGCCAATACCAGCCAGATGCATTACAAGACTGCAGAGCTGGTGTCGTGGTGGTCGAACACCACGTTGGAACCGGGCGATATCATCACCAGCGGCAGCCCCCCTGGCGTGGCAGCCGGCATGGCGGTCCCCAACTGGTTGGTGCCAGGGGATCTTGTCGAGGCCCGAATCGACGAGTTGGGCACGCTGGTTACACACATCGTTGAGCCGAACTAGTGGCAGGATACTAGAACAACCTTTCAAGCGAATCAGACCCAGGTGGTGTCAGCATGCCTAACAAAGTAGACCAGGATCTTGTCGCCAAGGCAGTGGATCATATTGACCGGGGTCGCATGATCGATCTCGTCGTGGAACTGGTTAACATCCCCAGCCCGACCGGTTTCGAAGGGGATATGGCCCGTGCAGTGCATGAGGTGCTCAGTAGCGAAGGTTTTCGTGCCACGCTGCAGCCGATCGGTGATGAGCGGTACAACGCGATTGGCATCCTCGAGGGAGCAGGCGGTGGTAAGGCACTGATGTTCAACGGCCACCTCGATACTTCGTTCGGCCCGGAACAGGCGCACCGCGGTCTCGGGTATCGCTGCGAAGGCACTGTGGTGGACGACGAGTGGATTTACGGCATGGGCACTTTCAATATGAAAAGCGCCATGGCGACCTACGTCACGGCGTCCCGGGCAATTCAGGCTGCAGGCATCGAACTCGGCGGCGATATCGTCATTGCCGGTGTGGCTGGAGAAATCGAGAAAGCACCGGTTAACGATTTTGACGGCCGCCAGTACCAGGGTTACGGGGTCGGCACCAAGTATGCGATCACACACGGCGCTGTAGCAGATGCGTGCATTTTGGGGGAACCGACTAACATGATGGTGGTTCCAGGCCACTGCGGCAGTACCTGGCTAAAAATTCAGATTCCGGGCGTGCTAATCCATACCGCGTGGTCTGAAATGGAGAAGAACGCCATCAGCAATTCCACGCTGGTGCTGAATAAACTCAATGCCTGGATTCCCGACTACGTGTCGCGCAACACAATCGGTGGCTATAAGCCGAAGGTCAATATCGCCGCGATCGAAGGGGGTTGGCCGTGGCGCGGTGCGCGGACACCGGATACCTGCAATATTTATGTAGATGTGCGGACGACCCCAGACGTGTTGCCGGTCGAGATCTATCGGGAAGTACGTGGGCTGATCCGAGAGTTGATTGCCGAGCATGCCTGCTTGGAGGGGACCGTGGTTGATATTTATGTGTCTGCCCCTGGTACGTCGATACCGGAAAACCATGAATTGATTAAAACGGTTGTCAAGGCACACACGGATCAGTTGGGAGAGACGCCGCAGATGGGCAACGAAATTTGGTTCAGCGACGCGGGTCATATGAATCGTTACGGTATACCGACGGTCAATTACGGTTCGGCGGGCAGGATCCGCACCGGTGGTGGCGGTTTCGATACCCATCAGGGCGAAGCTGTGCACATCGGTGACATGTGCGACATCGTTAAAGTTTATATACAGTGCATTCTAGGCATGTGCGGCGTTGTTCAGTAGACCGCATGGTTGTCGATGGCTAAGCAACCCCTGCATGAAC
>JAYZJE010000230.1:0-7953 GCA_036164895.1 Pseudomonadota bacterium | reverse complement strand
TTGATTCCGAGCTGGGGAGTAGAATACCAGCTGGCCAAAACACCGAAACACCGGCGTTCGTTTGAGAAAGCCGCCGGCGCGATTCTGGATGAACTAGGACTGGCGAACCGCGGCATTCGTATCGAGGTATTTCCGGACGTTCCCCGCGGCATGGGGTTAGGTGGTTCGGCAGCCCTGGCGGTAGCTATCGTCCGTGCGTTGGACTGCCATTTCCAACTGGATCTGACAGACGACGAAATTAACCGCCTAGCATTCCAGTCGGAGGTTATCGCGCATGGTCAGCCTAGTGGCATCGACAACACCATGGCAACCTACGCCAAGCCGCTCGTTTTCCGAAAAGGCACGCCACCGTTGGTCGAATTGTTGAACATTCCGCGACCGCTATCGCTCGTGGTCGGCATGACTGGAACCCAAGGACTAACCGCCAAGACCGTGGGTCGAGTGCGCGACGCTTGGAAGAAACAACCGCACTTGTATGAAAAGGTTTTTGACGACATTGATGCCTTGGTGCTGCAAAGCGTATCCGCGCTGCAGGACAACGACGTGAAATCCGTAGGTGAGTTGATGAACGTTTGCCACGGCCTACTGAACGCACTGCAGGTTTCCACGCCCAAACTGGAACGCGCGATAGAAATTGCGCGGGAAGCCGGCGCTGTCGGGGCAAAACTGACTGGCGGTGGTGGCGGCGGCTCGATGGTGGCACTGTGCGACAACAATGCCAACGATGTGCAGGCGGCACTCGAACAACAAGGCTTCCAGACCATACCGATCCGTGTCGGTGGCAACGCGTGAGCAGCGCAGCGCCCTCCGAAGACGATCTAACCCAATCTCTGATTCTGGTTGACAACCACGACCAGGAAATCGGCCACCAATCAAAAAAAGCCTGTCATGAAGGCGCTGGATTGTTGCACCGGGCTTTCTCCGTATTTCTGTTCAACGCGGATGGGAACCTGCTACTGCAGCAGCGCAGCGAAGCAAAGCCTTTGTGGCCGTTACACTGGTCCAACACCTGCTGCAGCCACCCACGGCGGGGCGAATCAGTCGAAGCGGCGGCGCGGAGACGAGTACGAGAAGAACTCGGTGTATGCTGCGATCCAGTTTACCTTTACAAGTTCATCTACCACGCTTCGTTTGGCAGCGTGGGTTCCGAACACGAGTATTGTTGGGTGTTGGCTGGACGTTATTCGGGTGAACTCGAAATTGACCACAATGAAATTGCTAACTGGCGGTGCGTGCGGCCGGACATGCTGACGGCCGAGATTGCAGCTAACGCTGACGCTTTTACGCCGTGGCTTAAGCTTGAATGGCCGCGTGTCTCTGCAGAATTTTTAGGACAAATCCTGCCCACTCCAGCCTAGGGAAACAAACACGCAAATAGAACCTACTCAGGCTGCATCCAACGCTGCGGCTAACGCTGCGATAAGATCATCAGCATCTTCCAACCCTACAGATAAGCGCACTAGGCCATCTGTAATGCCGACACGCCGACGCTCGACCTCTTTGACGTCGGCATGGGTCATCGTCATCGGATGCGTAATTAACGATTCCACCGCACCGAGATTCTCTGCCAGCGTCCAGATTTCTATTGAATCCATCAGGGCTTTGCCGGCCTGCAAACCACCGACAACCTCGAACCCCACCATGGCACCATAGCCACTGGCCTGTGAATTCGCCAATTCGTGTTGCGGGAAAGATTTGAGCCCTGGGTAGCATACGCGTTCCACCTTCGGATGCCCCTCGAGAAATGCAGCGACCGCTGCAGCATTACCCGACTGTTTTTCCATCCGCACCGACAAGGTTTTACAGCCCTGCAGGGTTAGCCACGCTACTTGCGGAGACATGATCGTGCCGGTTGAATTCTGTATAAAACGCATGGCCGCATCCAGTTCAGCTGTCCGACTGACAACTGCACCCCCAATGGTGGCGTTATGGCCATCGAAATACTTGGTAGTGCTGTGGATGACCAGATCCGCTCCGAGCTCGAACGGTCGCTGAAAATAGGGCGTCAGGAAAGTGTTGTCCACCGCGTGCAGAATATCGTGTTGCTCGGCAATTACTGAAATTGCGGCAATATCTGTCAGTTTCAGCGTCGGGTTAGCAGGGGTTTCGGTCAGAATCAAGCGCGTGTTCGCCCTGATGCTGCTGCGCACGGCGTCAGGGTCGGACGTATCAGCAAAGGTGAATTCCACACCAAACCGCGCAAACACCTGCGTGCAGAGCCGATAAGTTCCCCCATAGGCAACATCTGAAACGACTGCATGCTCACCAGCGTTCAGAAACGCCAGCAACACAGCATTAATCGCAGCCATACCAGTTGCAAAACAGGTGCAGTCATTGCCATCCTCGAGGCTAGTCAGCTTTTGCTCGAGCGCGCGAACCGTCGGGTTAGCTGACCGCGAATACGAGTAACCCTTTGCAAGATAGTCGTCGACGGAATCCTGAACAAAGGTCGTCGTCTGGTAGATCGGAGTCAGAATCGAGCCCGTAACTGGATCCGGCTTCACTCCCGCGTGGATCTGTTTGGTGCTGAAGCGCATCTGATTATTCTACTGCTATGCGTTTTGTTTGGCGAAATAGTAACCCGAATTGGCCCGGATTCCTCAGAGTTAACCGTCGACCCGAGGCACCAATGTTTCACACTAACGGCAGGTCGGGTGGAACTGAGCGTACTTGCACCGAATTGGGCCAAGCACGATGATTGACGCACTAACGAAAATAGGACAGGAACATGTCTGACAGCGCATGGAAAGTATTTCACCTGCCGGAGCTACTCGAGCGGGTTGATGGCGATGAACCCTGCTACCTGGAGTACCTTCGAAAGCCTGGCCTGAGTTCAGGCGTGTACCGGCTTCCCACCGGCGCCAAGGATATGCAGGCCCCGCATCTCGAGGACGAAATCTATTTTGTCATCGAGGGCAAAGCGCGGCTCAGGGTCGGCGAGCAGGAACAGGAAGTTGGCCCAGGTTCGATCTTATATGTGCAGGCCACTGCCGACCATTCATTTTTCGATGTCGAGGAAAACCTGACGCTGCTGGCGTTTTTTGGTCCGATCCGGCCCGCTTACGTATAAGCGTTAGTCCGTATCCAGACTGCCCCCGATGCCTGTGCCTCAAATATTGCTCCTAGAACTGCTGCTCGTTGAGTGCCATAGTTGTTGCCCCACCTGAACGAATCGCGCTCGCGTGAGCATTGGCCCGCGGCAGAATCTGCTCTATGTAAAACCGAACCGTTACCAACTTAGCACTATAAAAATCTTCCTCCTGGTCTACTTTTGCTAGCTTGTTTGCGGCAATTTCGGCGGCTCGAGCCATCTGCCAAGCTCCTGCAACCAAACCCATCTGCATCAGCAAGTGGTAGGAGACTGCGCCGGCAATGGTCGCATCCTGTTCATAATTCGCCAGCAACCAAGCCACCGATTGGCGCAGCTGTTCGACGGCACTGATATAGGCGTTACGCGCCGTTGCGAATTCATCGCCCGAATTCCACTGCTCACCGAATTGGCCCATTTCATCCAAAAGAATCGTCACCGCTTCACCGCCATCGCGCAGGATTTTGCGCCCGACCAGATCGTTGGCCTGGATTCCGGTCGTGCCCTCGTAAATTGTCGCTATCCGGGCATCCCGATAGTGCTGTGCAGCGCCGGCTTCCTCAATGTAACCAGTGCCGCCGTGAATCTGTAACGCAATCGATGTCAATACCTGCCCGCTCTCGGTAATCCAGCCTTTCACAACCGGGGTCGTAAGATCAACCCGGGCCTGATGAACCGCCCGCCTCTGCGGATCGGGATCGTGCCTCGCCCGATCCAGCTCTGCGGCTGTGACATAGGCGACTGCGCGCATCGCTTCTATCTCCGCCTTTATCGTCATGAGCATGCGCCGCACGTCAGGATGATGGATGATCGTAACCCGCCCTTCGTGCCCGGGTGCACTACCCTGCACCCTTTCGCGTGCGTGGGCAAGAGCCTGCTGATAGGCGCGCGCAGCGATCGAGATTCCTTCCAGCCCAACATTAAGTCGCGCATGGTTCATCATCGTGAACATGCATGCGAGCCCATTGTGTTCGGAGCCGAGTAGAAATCCGACGGCATTTTCAAAACTCAACACGCAGGTCGGACTACCGTGAATCCCAAGCTTATTTTCGACGGAAACCACCTTCACGCCATTTAAGCCCCCTGCATTTCCATCTGCGTCCGGCAGACGCTTCGGCACCAAGAACAATGACAAACCCCCGCTCTCTTCGGGCGCATCCTTGGTTCGAGCCAGCACCAGGTGAATCACGTTCTCGGTCATGTCATGATCACCATAGGTAATAAATATTTTCTGACCCGAAATTCGGTAACGATCGCCATCAGGAACCGCTTGCGTGCGAATCGCGGCCAGATCCGAGCCGGCTTGTGGCTCCGACAAATTCATCGTCCCGGTCCATTCACCAGTGGTCAGCCTCGTCGCATAAGCCGCTCGGAGTTGATCGGAGCCGTGCGCTTCCAACGCATGCGCGGCGCCCTGAGTCAATAGCGGGCATAATGACCACGCAAGATTGGCGGATTGCCACATTTCCTCGACAGCAACATTGATCAGGAACGGCAGCCCCTGGCCACCGTGCTTCGGATTGCCGGTTAGGCCGGCCCAGCCACCATCAACGTACTGGCGGTACGCGGTAGAAAATTCAGGCGCCACCCGAACCTGGCCGTCCTCGACTCGCGTGCCTATCGCGTCACCGATCTGGTTAGTCGGGGCAATGACCTCGTCAGCCAGCTGAGCCGCTTCCTGAAGAATGGCTTCGACTAAATCCGGGGTAACTTCCTCAAATCCGCTAAGCCTGCTCAGCTGTTCTAAACCGGCCAGTTCGTTGATAACGAACAGCATCTCCCTGACCGGGGCCCGATATTCGGACATCAAGATGTCTCCTGCGCTGTTACCAAGCCCGGTGTGGTATCTACGCCCTGCTAGGTTTTGTTCTAACTGACATGGCCGCGTCAAGGCGCGGTGGCGAGTTTAAGAACGGCCCGGCATTGTAGCAAGACCCGCGACACACGCCGTAAAAGCTAGGGTTCCATCGCACTCAGCGGACAAACAACGAATAAACCCGTTAGGTTCGGCCACAAGGCGTTGACCCTACCGAACCCAACAGTCGACTATTGTGCCTCAGACCAGCAGAATTTAGCGCCGGTTTATCGGACCAATACTATAAGGAATCAACGACATGCCCATGCAAGGCTCAATCCCCACTGAAAACGAATGCCATAATCTCGCGGAATCTATTAACCATAAGGTGCGGCGACGGCGCCAACTGAACAAAACAGGGCATCTTCATAACGATACGTTACCGGCACTTGAAACCGTTGCGCGCCAGTTCGCAGTGGCCATTACACCCCACATGTTGGACACGATCGATCCGAAGAATCCCAACGATCCGGTTGCCCGGCAATTTCTGCCCGATGTACGGGAACTGAAAAGTCAGCACGAGGAGCGGATTGACCCGATAGGCGATGAACAATTTTCGCCGGTGCCTGGCATCGTGCATCGCTACCCTGATCGCGCGCTGCTCTTGCCGCTTAAGGTTTGCCCGGTTTACTGCCGCTTCTGCTTCCGCCGCGAAACCGTCGGCACCGCCAAAAACGGTTTGTTATCGGAAAAAGAACTCCATAACGCCATCGCGTACATCCGTAAGCACACCGAAATATGGGAGGTGATCCTGTCAGGCGGAGACCCGTTAATATTGTCACCGCGGCGCCTGGAGCGAATTCTTTCGGCCTTGCGTTCCATTGGTCACGTCCGGGTGATACGCATTCATTCACGAGTACCCTTAGTTGCCCCGGAAAAAATTTCTCAGCATCTAGTCCAAATCCTTAGAGCTGCACTGCCGGTTTTCGTCGTGCTCCACTGCAATCATCCCAAGGAATTTACCCGGGTCGGAGCGATTGCCTGCTCCCAACTGATCGACGCCGGCATCCCGATGTTGAGTCAGACCGTACTGCTCAGAGGTATCAACGACGATGTTGAAACCATGACGCGGTTACTCCGCCTTTTGGTCGAACACCGCATCAAGCCCTACTACTTGCACCATGGCGACCTGGCTCGGGGTACCGGGCATTTTCGTACCCGCATTGCCGCGGGGCGCGAGTTGATCGGCCGCTTGCGCGGCAACCTGTCGGGGATTTGCCAGCCTACGTATGTTCTTGATATTCCTGGCGGGTATGGAAAAACCCCGATTGGACCTGGCTACATTGAAAGCAGCAGCGATGGGGCGTATCGCGTGACCGACTACCACGGGCGGCAACATGTTTATAATGACGTCATGCAGGATTGAGAATACGGAAAAACCATGACTTACAAACACATCGAAGTTCGGCCACTGGCCGGCACCCTTGGCGCCGAAATTGGCGGTGTAGACCTTCGGGACTCACTGGACGATAAAACCTTCGAGGAAGTCCATCAAGCGCTGCTGGACAACTTGGTGATATTTTTTCGCAATCAGGACATCACGCCAGACCAGCAAAAAGCGTTTGGCCGGCGCTTTGGCGAATTACACGTTCACCCATACATTCCGATACTGGCAGGGCACCCCGAGATCATCAAGCTAGAGAGCGCCGATGACGGCCCAGGCGAGATGGCCTACCAGTCCAATACCTGGCACACGGATCTGACGTACACGGCCGAACCTCCGATGGGTTCAATGCTACACGGAATTAAGGTGCCTGAAGCGGGTGGCGACACGATGTTTCTAAACCTCTACGCGTCCTATGAAGCGCTTTCCGAGACCATGAAAAGCCTCGTTGACGGTCTGACTGCCGTACATGACATTGTGGCGAGCATGCCTAGCGATTTCATGCAACAGAGTTGGGCTCCAAAGCAACTGGCTAATCTGCAGAAAGTCACGCCACCGGTCGAACATCCAGTCGTGCGCACCCATCCGGAGACGAAGCGCAAGTGCCTGTTCGTCAACCGCAACTTCACCTCGCATATTAAAGGTATGATGCTACCCGAAAGCGACGCGCTGCTGGGTTTTCTGCTAGAGCATATTGAGCAGCCGGAATTCCAGTGCCGATTTCACTGGGAAGACAAGTCGCTGGCTTTTTGGGACAATCGCTGCACGCAGCACTATGCTGTCAATGACTACCGCAGCAAGCGGCGTATGCATCGAGTAACGATCTGTGGCGAACGGCCGCACTAAGCAACCGGCATCTCCCCAGTGACCGTATAGAATGGCCCTCCAGTTTTGGGGCGGATGCAGAGCTAGTGGGCGATTCGAACTCTTATATATTGACAATCAGTTGTCCCGACACTGTCGGGATCGTTGCCGAGGTTGCCGGTTACCTACGTGACCGAGAATTTTTTATTCAGGAATCATCGCATTACGGGGACCTAGAAACTGGTCGGTTTTTCATGCGCACCCGCTTCGTTCCACAGTCCGGTCGGTACGAGGCTGACCAATACTCCGCTGGCTTCAAGGAAATCGCAGATCGATTCGACATGGAATGGGCAGTCTTCGATACATCCATTTTGCCCAGAGTTCTGATAATGGTCTCAAGTATCGACCATTGCCTAAACGACCTGCTATATCGATACCGTACCAGCAGCTTGCGAATTGCGATCGCGGGTGTCGTCTCAAATCATACCGACCTTGCCCATTTAGCCGAATGGCACAATATTCCTTACTATCACCTGCCAACAACGCAAAAGACGGGGGAAAAAGCGGAACAACGACTGCTTGGAATCGTCGCCGAAACGCAGAGCGAGTTGGTCGTGCTAGCACGTTACATGCAGATCCTGTCAGATAAGTTATGCACAAAACTGGCCGGGCGGATCATTAATATTCACCACTCATTCCTTCCCGGCTTCGAAGGCGCCAAGCCTTACCACCAAGCGCACAAACGCGGAGTGAAACTGATCGGCGCAACGGCGCATTACGTGACCCCGGACTTGGATAAAGGCCCGATTATTGAACAGACGG
>JAYZJE010000229.1:0-4561 GCA_036164895.1 Pseudomonadota bacterium | reverse complement strand
CTCATAACTCTGCCGCATTCGCTTACACAAAGCATCGACCAGTGCCGTTTTACCTGACCCCACGGGCCCCCCGATGCCGACACGCAAAGCGCGTTTGGGTATCGTTCCCGTGGTTTCATGATTCATGATCGAAACAGACGAGTGTACTGATTCTCGTGACGTGCACTGGCGATGGCCAATCCCGGTGCACAGGCGCCGATACTGAAGTCCTCAAGTGCAAGTCCTATATCGACCGCTTCGGGAATCCGCTTGAGGATTTGAGATAAAATTCGCTGACCGGCGGTCTGACCAAGTGGCACAAGCTTCACAGCAGCGGCAACCTGATTCTCAACCCAAGTCCACAAATACGCACGAGCCATTTGCTCTCGCCCAATTCGCCATGTGGCACAGGCGCAAGCAAACACACAGACATGGCTAAGCGGCTCACCCGCCTCCCAAACATTCTCCAAACGATCAACGCCCAGTGCCGGCAAAACTTTTAGCATCGCATCCCCTAATTGGCGATCCTCGGCGCGCAGTTCGGCTGACTCCCGGGATGCCATCACAAAGCGGTTCCAGCGCCTCACGGCCTCAAGGTCTTCGGCGATCCAAGCGTTGTAGATGCGCGCCGCCACCGGCAATTCGAGCCGGGCGATCACGCTGAGTGCCACGCCGTCTATCCAATTCAATGCCGTTTCCGAGTCATCCACCCAATCTGCGTTAACCGCGTATTCGAGACCGTGCGAATAGCTGTAGGCGCCGACCGGAAGCGTCGGACTGATCAGTTGCCAAAGGCGAAGCGAGTCAGTCATGAATACCAACCCTATCCATCACGTCGTGATAGGCTCCCGGTTCTGGCTCAAAAGCTTCCATTTCATGTCGAACGCTCAATCCAAGGCCTGTTACCATTTCATCCAAAACAGTATCTCGCAGATAACGCAGCCAGTCGTCACCAAACTGCAACAAAACATGCCGGTTCCCCAAGTGGTATGCAGCTTTAGCCAACAGTGGAGAATCTTCGCTGGCAACCGTCGATACGGGCTCCCGCGCAGCCCGCACTTTTATGACCCGACCATCCACTGCGCGTAGCAGGTCACCGCCGCGCAACGGCCCGCCGGATGGCAAAAAAATACCCGCATCTTCGCCGTTATCCAACGCCGTTCTTACCCGCTTTTTCTGTCGATACTCGTAGGCCATGGTGACGGTCGAGTCATGTGCAACAGACTCTGACAATCGCTGGTTAACTTTCAATAGTTCCATGCTAGAAGAGGAAATATCGTTGCGCGAGTGGCAAAAAAAGCGCCGGCTCACAGGTCAGCAACTCTCCATCGGCTCGAACTTCGTAAGTTTGAGAATCAACGGAAATCGACGGCAACGCATCATTTAAACGCATGTCATGTTTGGAAACGCTACGCGTATCGTGAACGGCTTGGCAGTCCTTTTTCAGATCGAGTTCATCACGAATCTCCGCCTTGGCAGCGGCCTTGGATACGAAGGTGATCGACGTAGTAGAAAGCGCCCCACCAAGCGCTCCAAACATCGATCTATAATAAATCGGCTGCGTTGTCGGAATAGAGGCATTGGGATCACCCATCGCAGCCGCCACAATCATGCCTCCTTTGATAATCAAATTTGGCTTCGCTCCAAAAAACGCCGGTTTCCATAAAATGATGTCAGCCAGCTTCCCGACTTCAATCGAGCCAACTTGTGCAGAAATACCATGGGTGACGGCGGGATTGATGGTGTACTTGGCGATGTAGCGCCGAGCACGGAAGTTGTCGTTACGTTCCGAGTCCTCGGGCAGAGGCCCACGTTGGATCTTCATCTTGTGAGCTGTCTGCCAGGTTCGACAAATAACCTCGCCAACACGGCCCATGGCCTGCGAATCGGACGCGATCATCGAAAAAGCGCCTATGTCATGCAAAATATCTTCGGCCGCAATGGTCTCGCGGCGAATTCTAGATTCTGCAAAAGCCACATCCTCGGCAATTTTTGGATCCAGATGGTGGCATACCATCAGCATGTCCAGATGCTCGTCCACGGTATTTACCGTGTACGGCCGCGTCGGGTTTGTGCTGGAAGGGAGCACATTTTTCTCGCCACAGGCACGTATAATATCGGGCGCATGGCCGCCCCCGGCGCCTTCGGTGTGATAGGTATGAATAGCCCGGCCCTTGAAGGCGGCCATCGTGTCTTCCACGAAGCCAGATTCATTCAAGGTGTCCGTGTGAATTGCGACCTGAACGTCCATTTGGTCCGCAACAGTCAGACAATTGTCGATTGCAGCGGGTGTAGTACCCCAATCCTCATGCAGCTTCAGCCCCATCGCGCCGGCCTCGACTTGCTCGCGTAGCGCTTCCGGTTGGCTCGCGTTGCCTTTGCCGAGGAAACCAAAGTTAAGCGGCATACCATCTGCAGCCTCAAGCATGCGATGGATGTTCCACGGTCCTGGTGTACAAGTTGTGGCATTTGTGCCGGTCGCCGGACCGGTGCCTCCGCCAATCATCGTCGTCACGCCGGACATCAGAGCCTCGTCGGCCTGCTGCGGACATATGAAATGTATGTGGGCATCGATTCCTCCGGCGGTTGCAATCAGACCCTCTCCGGCAATCGCCTCGGTACCAGGCCCAATTACGATGTCCACGTCTGGCTGCACGTCCGGGTTGCCCGCTTTGCCAATTCCGCTAATTTGCCCATTTTTGATACCGATATCCGCCTTCACGATTCCCCAGTGATCGAGGATCAACGCATTGGTAATAACAACATCAACCACGTGCTCAGCGGTGCGCTGGCTTTGCCCCATGCCGTCCCTAATCACTTTTCCACCGCCGAACTTGACTTCCTCCCCATAAGTCGTGTGGTCTCGCTCAACTTCAATAATCAGTTCCGTATCGCCGAGGCGCACGCGATCACCAGTCGTCGGCCCGTACATCTCGACATATGCGCGGCGGTCAATACTTGTCATTAGTTGCTCTCCAACTTCCCCATTACCTTAGCGTTAAATCCATAAATTCTTTTTTCTCCCGCGTAAGCGACAAGATTGATAGTGCGTTTCTGTCCAGGCTCGAACCTCACAGCAGTTCCCGACGGGACATTGAGCCTGTAGCCACGTGTTGCCTCGCGATCAAATTCCAGTGCGGTGTTGGTTTCATAGAAATGGTAATGCGAACCGACCTGTATCGGTCTATCTCCCGTGTTTGCAACCACCACCTTTATCTCATGACGCCCGTCGTTTAACTGAACGTCGCCTGCCTCCGTATAAATTTGACCTGGAATCATTTCAGCTTGCTCCTCAAAAGATCGGGCTGTGCACCGTTACGAGCTTCGTACCATCGGGAAAGGTCGCCTCCACCTGAACCGCATCCAGCATTTCCGGAATCCCGTCCATCACATCTTCCCGGTTGAGCAGTGTGGTTCCGTAGCTCATCAGTTCCGCGACATTTTTACCATCTCGCGCACCCTCCAAAATTGCTGCCGAAATGTAGGCCACTGATTCCGGGTAGTTGAGCTTCACGCCACGGGCCTTGCGACGCTCCGCCAATAAGCCCGCACTGAAAAGCAATAATTTGTCTCTTTCTCTGGGCAAAAGATTCATATCAACTCCTGCGATTACGATGGTCCCAATCTTTAAATGCGAAAATCATGTCCGCCATATCCGAGGTTCACGCGCTGTTTTTCCCCCGATGGTTGGCCGAATTACCGTCCAGACCTGAACCAAGACCGAACGAACAACTTCAGCGTAAGCCGCCATGCAGCGAAAGACCGCTACGTCATCCAATAGTGTTGCGCCAAATACGCAACCAGAATTCGGCTTGATGAGCGTCTGCACGCGACTGACTAAGTCGACGTCCGCGGGACCAGCAGTCATTGTTCCCACCGCTGAATAGCCAGATAAGCCCCATACCTCGGTTTGCAGGCGGTCGCCGCCGGTAAGGGCCAGTCGTTCTATGACCGAGGGCTGACCATCGCGCCAGATTTCAAGACGCTGCTCAACTGTTCCGGCATCGAAAAGTTCGCCCGCTGCGGGGCGCCCAAAACAAAGAGTTTCCCAGTTGATAAACCGCCCGGTCGCAGCAACGTCGATGCGGGTATCGAGCCGGGCATGACACCCGGCGAAAAATATGGTTTCTTGTGGCAACCATTCGATACAGGCGTTTTCGCCAACGATCAGTCGCTGTTGTAATTCGACTAGTTTGGCGGGGCTACGATAAAACTTGCTGGCCGCAGGAGTCGTTATCAATGCATGCGTTTGTGCTGCTGCCGCCGCATTGATCGTCAATCTATCGCCGCCGACCAATCCGCCAGGCGGGTGCAGTAAATAAACATGACAGACATCTGACTCGGGGTAGAACGGTTGCTGAACTGTTAGCGGCCCGCTGTGATTCTTTTTTGCGATGACAGTGCGAAGTTCTCGCCGCTCGAATTCGAGCGTCATATTGCCTTCCCAACGCTCAGTCAATAGGGGGTCATTGGCTATTTGGTGCACATCGTGCCGAGTATCGCCCAGTAAATTCATACCGACAGGCTCTTTTTTACAAGCTCGTCTGTCAGATCAGACAAAGCCCCATTTGCGATGATCCGA
>JAYZJE010000228.1:0-20454 GCA_036164895.1 Pseudomonadota bacterium | reverse complement strand
GGAGGATGCGGCGGACTCGATGGGCATCACTTCCGGTCGTTTGCAGGAGCTAGGGCTCGTTGATGAAGTATTGAAGGAACCGCTTGGTGGGGCTCACCGGGCGCCGGCTGCGATGGCAGAAGCACTGAAAAACGCAATCATTGCTAACCTTCAACGGCTGAATTTACTGGATACTGACGAGTTGCTGGCGCAACGACAGGAGCGTCTGAAGTCATATGGCAGATTTAGGGAAATCTGATCGCAACAGTTCCCCTGCATTAAGGCAGCACTGACGACAATTGCCGGTCGTTCGGTGTCAGCGAATAGCTGTCCGAAGCATCCAACCGGAGCATAAGTGGGCATGTCGGGCGATCGTTCACTCAAAACCTCAAACGTGATTCTCAGGGAGATCAAATCCCGAATCGATGAATTGAAGATCGACACCACGGCAACCATGTTTTGTGTGGCGTTCAGCGGCGGGATTGATTCGACGGTGTTACTGCACGCGATGGCGCGCGTGTGTTCTGAGATGCCCGCCATTTCCCTGCGAGCAATTCACGTGAATCACCGATTGCATGAGCAGGCTGAGCAATGGGCGGAGCATTGTCGCCAGGTTTGTGCTGGGCTGCGCGTCTCGTTGGAGGTGCACAGAGTAACAGTGAATCTAAGCTCCGGAATCGGGCCTGAAGCGGCCGCGCGACAGGTGCGTTATGACCTACTCAGGGAAAGGATGGGGCCGGACGAAGTTATCGTCACTGCTCACCATCAGCAAGACCAGTTGGAAACGTTCTTGTTGCAGCTGTTGCGGGGCGCGGGTGTTACCGGGTTGGCGTCGATGCCGGTTCTGACTGATTTCGGTAGCGGTTGGTTGCTGCGCCCTTTTCTGGACATTGCTAGTGCAGCGATCTCGGCGTATGCAGGCGAGTTTGATTTAAACTGGATCGATGACCCCAGCAACCGAGACACGGATCTGGATCGTAATTATCTGAGGCACGAGATTCTTCCACGGCTTACATCACGCTGGCCGGCTGCCGCAGCGACTGCAGCGAGGTCGGCGCGCCTTTGCGCAGAGACATCTTCAATTCTGACGGCGGTCGCTAGCCAAGATGCGGCCGCTGCGCTGGTCGGTAATCGGTTGCGTTTACTGCCATTGCAAGAGTTGTCGCAACCCCGACAGAACAACCTAATTCGCTACACGCTTTGCAAGCTCGGTTATCCGTATCCATCCGACCGGCAAATTAGGACCGGCATCAGGGAGTTGCTAGAGGCGCGGGGCGATAGTCAGCCGCAAGTATGCTGGCCCGGGGTACAGGTCCGTCGATATCGTGACCAGATTTATTTCCTGGCGGATCAAGACTTCGAGAATGCCAATGGAGCCTATTCTTGGGACCCTGTCACTGAACTCGATTTGGGGTCGGTGCGGGGCAGCCTTAAGGTCGTGGAGGCAATCGGTTCGGGGCTCGCACAGCAGTTCCTTGAAAATTTGTTGACCGTGAAATTTCGCGGTGGTGGGGAGCGCATCCGCCCAGCTGGCGAGCGCCATAGCAGGACCCTGAAAAATCTGTTTCAGGAGGCAGGGGTTGTACCGTGGATGCGCAGCCACGTTCCGCTTATCTATGCTGGCGAGTGGCTGGTTGCGGTTGCTGACCTGTGGGTCGATGCAGAGGCTACCGCCCGGCATGGCGAACAGGGCTACCGACTAGCTTGGTGGGGGCATCAAGACTTTCGATAGTCCGCTGTCCATTGTGGCGGGACGAGCGATCTGGTAGTTTGTAATACCGACCTGGGCTCTCCACTTTGGAGCGTTTGTAAGGCCGGAGCACGCTTTCTGGGAGCCTGCATTTAGGCAGGCCACGCAGGCGAAGCTTGCTTCGGCCAAAGTTTTATTGGCGTCCGTCCGGGAATGCGGTTTTGTTTTGCAGGATGCATCAGGTACCGGACGGATAGTCAGGGTTGGGAGTGAAGCATGCCTCGTTATGTGTTTGTAACCGGTGGCGTCGTATCGTCATTAGGTAAAGGCATCACTTCCGCTTCACTGGGGGCTATTCTCGAAGCCCGCGGATTATCGGTCAGCATGATTAAGCTGGATCCTTATCTTAACGTAGATCCAGGGACGATGAGCCCGTTCCAGCACGGCGAGGTGTTTGTTACCGAGGACGGCACAGAGGCAGACCTCGACCTTGGCCACTATGAGCGTTTTGTCCACACCACGACCGGCCGACACAGCACTTTCACGACCGGTCGAATCTACGGCAGCGTTATTGCAAAGGAACGGCGCGGCGATTACCTCGGAGCTACCGTACAGGTCATTCCGCACGTTACCGATGAGATTAAAAGCAGTATCCAACTCGGTGCTGGCGATGCAGACGTCTGCATCGTTGAGATTGGTGGGACGGTCGGCGACATTGAGTCGCTACCGTTTATTGAAGCCATTCGTCAGTGCGGTTTTGACCTAGACCCTGGATCGGTCGTTTACGTTCATCTGACTTTAGTCCCTTATATCGCAACTTCGGCAGAAATTAAGACCAAGCCAACCCAACATTCGGTAAAGGAACTGCGATCTATTGGGATACAACCCGATATTCTGGTCTGTCGTTCTGAGCATGCCTTGCCTGATGAACAACGGCGAAAAATAGCACTGTTTACGAATGTGCCTGAGCGTGCCGTGATTTCAGCAGTCGATGTTGATGACATCTATTGCTTGCCGATGGTGTTCCGGGATCAGGGTTTTGACGACATCGTCGTAGAGCGACTTGGGTTGAAGGTGCCGCCGGCGGATCTGACCGATTGGGAAGCTGTTGTGGCGGCGAAACGGGAATCGAAATCGGAAGTCCTTGTCGCTATGGTTGGGAAGTATGTTGACTTTCACGATTCCTATAAGTCGCTCAACGAAGCGCTGGTGCACGCCGGAATCAAGACGCGAACCCAGGTCCACATTCGCTACCTTGAATCGCAGGTTCTCGAGGTCGGAAGCATGAAATGCCTCCACGACGTAGACGCGATTCTGGTTCCGGGTGGATTCGGCGACCGCGGCTTCGAAGGAAAAATCAAGGCGGTTCAGTATGCCCGGGAAAACAACGTGCCCTATCTAGGTATCTGCCTTGGCCTGCATGCCGCCGTGGTTGAGTTTGCTCGTAATGTAGTGGGACTCGAGCAAGCTCACACTACCGAATTCGAATTACAAACACCGCATCCCGTAATCGGTTTAATTACCGAGTGGCAGGATCTTGATGGTAGCTTGCAGCAGCGTAATGCGGAATCAGACCTCGGCGGCAGCATGCGTCTCGGTGCGCAGGAATGTCGCTTATCAGAGGGTACTCTAGCGCGCAAGTTGTATAACCAAGAGGCCATACGCGAAAGGCACCGGCATCGCTATGAGTTTAACAATCGTTATAAGGATCAGTTGACCAAGGCGAGCCTCGTATGCTCAGGCTACTCTGTTGATGGGTTGGTTGAAATGATTGAGCTGCCGGATCATCCATGGTTTATTGCGAGCCAGTTTCATCCCGAATTCACCTCCTCACCTCGGGACGGGCATCCCCTGTTCACCGGGTTCATCCAAGCTGCCGGACAGTACCGACTGCAAAAAGCACCTAGAGCAGCGCAGGCATGAAGCTGATTGATTTTGAGGTCGGGCAGGAGAATCCATTTTTTTTAATTGCCGGGCCCTGTGTTATTGAAAGTGAAACCATGGCGGTTGAGGTTGCGGGACGGCTTAGAGACATTACCGCTGGCCTTGGAATCCCGTTCATATATAAATCATCCTTCGACAAGGCCAATCGATCCTCGGCAAAGAGCTTCCGGGGTCCGGGGCTGGAAGAGGGTCTGCGGATTCTGGAAATAGTCAAACAACAAATTCGCGTGCCGGTTCTGACTGATGTACATGAGAATACGCCGTTCGATCAGGTTGCCGCTGTTGTGGACGTAATGCAAACTCCTGCATTTCTCTGCCGACAAACCAATTTTATCACCAACGTTGCAAGCCAGGGTAAACCGGTAAATATCAAGAAGGGGCAGTTTTTATCACCATGGGAAATGGTCAACGTCGTCGAGAAGGCGCATGCAACCGGCAATTCGCAGATCATGGTTTGCGAACGCGGATTTTCGTTCGGCTACAATAACCTGGTGTCTGATATGCGGTCGCTGGCGATCCTGCGATCAACGGGTTGTCCGGTAATTTTTGATGCCACGCATTCCGCACAGTTGCCTGGGGGACAAGGGAGTTCGTCTGGAGGGCAACGGAAATTTGTTCCGGTGCTGGCAAGAGCAGCTATTGCCGCCGGGGTGTCGGGCTTGTTCATGGAAACTCACCCAGACCCCGACAAGGCTCTAAGCGATGGGCCAAACGCGTGGCCGCTGGACATGATGCAGCCGCTGCTGGGTACGCTTATGGAACTGGATAAAGCCGCTAAACGGGATTCTTTTGCGGAGTCCGCATTGCTTGATTAATTAGTTATCGATCCAATAACCCCTCAACCGTCACAATGAAGGTTCTCGAGTTGCGAATCTCATGACCTGTATTGCAGATTTGCGTGGCAGGGAAATCCTCGACTCACGAGGTAATCCGACAGTCGAGGCCGACGTTCGGCTGGAATCCGGAGCGTTCGGCCGGGCGGCCGTGCCATCCGGCGCCTCCACCGGTAGTCGCGAAGCAGTCGAACTAAGAGACGGAGATCCATTGCGTTACTTGGGAAGAGGTGTCTTGCAGGCAGTTGCACACGTCAATGGAACTATCCGCGAGACTTTGCTCGGTCAAGATGGGACGCAACAGGTTGCGATTGATTCGCAGCTCATAGCACTGGACGGAACGGCCAACAAGGCTGCACTCGGGGCCAACGCAATATTGGCTGTGTCACTGGCAACGGCGCATGCGGCCGCGCGTGAGGCCAACCTTCCGCTATTTCGGTCCTTGTCGGCGAATCGAGTTGATATGCCGGTGCCGGCCATGAATATCATCAATGGCGGTGCTCATGCGGATAACAGTGTTGATATTCAGGAATTCATGATTCTGCCGGTCGGCGCAGATAGTTTCAGCACCGCGTTGCGCTACGGAACCGAAGTATTTCATGCATTGAAGGCTGTATTGAAACAGGCAGGTCTGAGTACCACGGTAGGAGACGAGGGTGGTTTTGCGCCGGATCTGCCGTCGAACGCAGCAGCTCTAGAAATGATTATGGGGGCGATCAAGATGGCCGGATTTAATCCTGGCAGAGATATCTACTTAGGCCTGGACGTCGCGAGCTCGGAGTTTTATCGAAACGGTCTTTACCACCTTCAGTCGGAGGGAAGGCAGTTTCAAGCACCGCAATTTGTAGATTATCTCGCTGATTTGGTGCACCAGTTTCCGATCGTTTCGATCGAGGACGGTATGTCTGAAGATGACTGGGAAGGATGGGATTATCTGACCCGTGAACTGGGGTCTAAGGTTCAGTTGATCGGTGATGACCTGTTTGTCACCAATACTAAAATTTTGTCGAAGGGAATCGAAGCTAATATAGCTAATGCTATTTTGATTAAGCCTAATCAAATCGGTACCTTGACCGAAACTCTGGAAGCAATTGCGATGGCCGTTGATGCAGGATATGCGGCTGTCGTCTCGCATCGGTCGGGAGAAACCTCGGATTCGACGATCGCAGACATCGCCGTCGGCACTGCTGCAACTCAGATCAAGACAGGCTCACTCTGCAGGTCAGACCGTATGGCAAAATATAACCGTTTGCTTAGGATCGAAGAATTGTTGGGTGCTGAGGCCCGGTATTTGGGCTGCAACGCGTTTCCAGTGGCTACGTCGATCGAGAAGGATTAGAGACGACCAAAGACATCAGTCGAGCGGATGCTAATGCGAATTTTGTTATTGATGTTGCTGCTTCTACTGGTAATGCTGCAGTACAGGCTATGGGTATCAGAAGACGGTTTTCGCGAGGTTTGGCGGCTGGAGAGCAAGGTGGAGACGCAGGTCTCTGATAATGAGGCTCTAAAAGACCGAAATGCCCAACTCGATGCTGAAGTCGAGGATCTGAAAATCGGTTTTGCTGCGCTGGAAGAGCGTGCCAGATTTGATCTGGGCATGGTGGGGCCCGACGAAAGCTTTTATCTTTTCGGAACTGACGAGGCTGATTCTGAGGAATAAAAGTGGCGTCGGGGTTTTCCGGCACCTGGTCAGAGCTGCCATGGTCGCGCAGTTCTATTTATTCCAGGCACAGTTGTGGCGAAAAAATGCGGCGACCACGATGAGAGCATGCGACTTGCTTATCCGATAATCACGCTTTTTTAGGCGTGAAGAGCACCGCGGCATTGGCTATAAAACGATGAAGATTCTGCTCAGCAATGACGACGGTTACCGTGCTGAAGGATTGACGACGCTGGCACTTGCGTTATCGGATCTTGCAGAACTGGTTATCGTGGCGCCGGACCGTAATCAAAGTGGCGCCAGCCATTCGCTGACACTGGATATGCCGTTACGCGTTGAGAAAACTCAAGCGGGCATTCACTATGTCAGTGGGACCCCTACCGACTGTGTTCACCTAGCAATTACGGGATTGCTGGAGGAGGGTGACCCTGACATGGTGATTGCCGGGATCAACCATGGGTCGAATCTTGGCGATGATGTGTTGTATTCAGGGACCGTTGCTGCGGCGGTTGAGGGCCGCTTTCTCGGGCTGCCAGCCGTTGCCGTGTCACTCGCCGGTGACCCTCCCAAACACTTTGATACGGCTGCACAGGCAACTAGGGAACTGATTGAACGGCTAATGGTATCTCCTTTGCCCGCGGATACGATTCTCAACGTCAATGTTCCGGATATGCCATATGACAAGCTCAAAGGTATCGAGGCAACCCGACTCGGGGCTCGGCATCGTTCGGAACCCGTCGTACAATCGAAGGACCCAAAAGGCCGAACCGTGTATTGGGTAGGATCGGCTGGTGCAGGCCAGGACGCTGGGCCCGGTACCGATTTTTACGCCGTTGAACACGGCAAGGTTTCAGTGACGCCCCTGCAGATAGACCTGACACGCCACGATCGTGTTGTCGACTTGAGGTCATGGTTGGAGCAGTGAAACCCGACCGTAACAAGATCAGCGGTATTGGCATGACTTCAGCCCGGACCCGTGAGCGTTTAGTTCAACGGTTGGAGCAGAGCGGCATCAGCAACCCAATGATTCTCGATCGCATCCGCAGCGTTCCGCGGCATCTGTTTGTCGACGAGGCGCTAGAAAGCAGAGCCTATGAGGACAACGCCCTTCCCATTGGGCAGGGTCAGACTATTTAGCAGCCTTATATTGTCGCGCTGATGACGCAGGCGCTTCTGGCAGAAAATGGTGAGTTGCGGGTATCGAAAAAGGTCCTCGAAATAGGCACGGGTTCGGGCTATCAGACCGCGATACTTGCACCCTTGGTTGGCCAGATTTTTTCGATCGAACGCGTTGGGTCTTTGTTGGAGGCGGCTAGGAAGCGGCTGGCGTCACTGGGTGTCGCGAACGTTAGATTTCGGCATGACGATGGTCACCGGGGGTGGCCAGGCCAGGCGCCATTTGACGGAATCATTGTCTCTGCCTCTCCTGACAGGGTGCCGGAAGTGCTGCTTGAGCAGTTGGCTTCGGGCGGTCGTTTGGTGATGCCGGTTGGGTCTGCCGGGTTCCAGAACCTTGTTCGCGTCACCAATATGCCATCGGGTTTCGAGCAGGAGAATCTGTGCCGGGTCTCGTTTGTTCCAATGCTTCGGGATAAAAAGTAATGCGACTTTTTTCTAAGCTGTTTGACCGGGTGATCACTTGGTCAAGACACCCTAAAGCACCCTGGTACCTTGCGGGTTTGAGTTTCTCGGAATCGTCATTTTTCCCAATTCCGCCAGATTTCATTCTCGCGCCGATGGTGTTGGCAAAGCCCAACAGCGCCTTGCGTTTTGCAGGGCTGACGACCGTTGCGTCCGTTATTGGCGGCGCGGTAGGTTATCTGATCGGCGCAGTGGCAATCGAGGCAATCGAGCCGTCGCTGCGCCGCTTGGATTATTGGGATGCGTACCTGCAGGTGCGGCTATGGTTCCAGACTTGGGGGGTCTGGGCAGTGCTGGTCGCCGGGTTTTCGCCGATACCGTACAAAGTATTTACGATCGCTGCGGGAGCGGTGTCGATGCCGCTGGCGCCGTTTTTGATAGTTTCGCTGGTAGGTCGGGGGGCGCGCTTTTTCCTACTGTCGGGGTTGGTTGCCTGGGGTGGGCCGCGCATCGAAAACAGCTTGAAACGATATATTGACGCCATCGGATGGGGCCTCGTGGCCGCGGGTGTGGCGGGTTACATCGCTTTGCGTAATTGAAAGCTCTTGCTCTAAACTGTTCTATATTAATTGCCTGCGCTTTGTTGACTTCCTGCGGGGGTAACACGCTGCGCTGGACACCTGAATACCACACGGTTAGGTCTGGCGAGACTCTGTATGCAATCGCCTGGCGATATGACGTAGATTACCGAACGCTGGCCCGTTGGAACGCGCTTGGTGACGGCGCCCTGATTCGCCCTGGGCAGAAGATTAATCTAAGTGGCCCGCCCGGTGGATTATCCGTGCCGACGGCGGCAACCCGCAACGGTGATAGCAGTGCCGTTGTTAGTCCGGTCGCCGTGGCCGCGGCGCCGAAATGGCGGTGGCCCACCGATGGCAGGGTGGTCCTTAGTTTTGGTGAATCTCCGAAGACCCAATCTGGTATTCGGATCAAAGGCCGCGCGGGCCAGTCTGTCTTCGCAGCTGCGGGTGGCCAAGTGGTGTATGCAGGCAGTGGCCTGATTAGCTTTGGTCAGCTGCTGATCATCAAGCATAATGCAAGCTACTTGACTGCCTATGGATACAATTCGGTGCTGTTGGTTAAAGAGGGGCAGCAGCTCACCAGTGGTCAGACGATTGCTAGAATGGGAAAGGCATTGTCGCAACAGCCAGCTCTGCATTTTGAAATACGCCGTGATGGTAAACCGGTCGATCCGCTAAAGTACCTGCCGCGGAGGTGATATCAAGGGCAGATTTCAAACTAGTAGCGCGGCAACGACTTCGCGGTGTTCGGAGACGAGTACATTAAACGTGCGGCAGGCGGCAGCCGTATCCATGGCTTCGAAGGCGATACCCTGTCGCATGATTTCAGTCATTAGCGCATGGTTGGGAAATCGCTGCTTTTTGCCGGTACCAAATAGGATTATCTCCGGGTCCAGTGCGATTGCCGGTTTAAAATCCGCTATGCTCAGTGCTGGAAAAGCTGCAGGTTTCCAGTTTTGGATGATGTCGCTAGCTGACAAGATGACATGAGATTTAAAGGCTTGTTCGACAAGGCACAATTCACCTGGTCTGAACGAGCGTATCACGTTTCCGGACCCGGACTCCTTAGAGAGTTTCATGGCTGAGCTTGAATTGGTTTCATTGCTTTAGAATGGCACGGCGACTGCCCAAGGCACAAACTTGACAGGCACGCAGATGATTTCCCCAGAGCGTTTGAGCCGCCGGGTCATCAAAAGAAGGTCGGTTCCACGAGAGTTAGAATGCGCGTTGCCGGACGACCTGCATCCGGTACTTCGCCGGGTCTTCGCTTCACGACAGGTATCCTCTTCTGAGCTGGACGTTTCACTTGCGGCGATGATCCCCGTAGGGCGTCTCGCGGGCGTTAGTGAGGCGGCAGAATTGCTCGCAGCGGCTCGTGAGCAGCAGGACCATGTCATGGTTCTCGGGGATTTCGATGCTGATGGCGCCACCGCAACCGCGCTGATGATGACTTGCCTGCGCAAATTTGGCTTCAGCTATGTTAGTTATCTAGTGCCAGACCGGTTTCGATATGGCTATGGACTGTCACCGGAGATCGCCGAACTAGCTGCGCAACAAAGACCTGCGGTGATCATCACAGTCGACAATGGCATTTCTAGTCATGAGGGTGTTGAGAGGTGCTGCCAACTGGGGATCAAAGTCATCGTCACTGATCACCATCTGCCGGGATTGGAACTTCCCTCGGCGCAGATCATTGTCAATCCAAACCTGCCTGATTCAGAGTTTCCTAGCAAGAACCTTTGCGGTGTTGGTGTCGCATTCTATGTTGCCGCCGCATTGGGGAGGCTGTTAGCCGATCAGGAAGTTATAAGCACTGCGCGTGCGCGCCAGGTATGTGTGGATTGTCTCGATCTAGTGGCCTTGGGCACAGTCGCTGATTTGGTGTCGCTGGACCGAAACAATCGAGTGCTGGTTGCGGCGGGACTCCGCCGCATCAGGGCAGGGCAGGTTCGCCCTGGCATCAGCGCTTTATTCGATTGTGCTGGCCGCCAAACGGAGGACGCCACTACCGGTGATCTTGGCTATGCTATTGCGCCACGGCTCAACGCTGCTGGCCGATTGACGCATATGTCTCTGGGGATCGATTGCCTGCTTGCTGTTGAGGCGCAGGAGGCAGTGCAGTTGGCGGGTCGCCTGGACCGACTGAATACAACGCGGCGTGAGTTGCAGTTACAGATGCAGGATCAGGCTGAAAGGCACCTCGAGGCTTTGGAAGAATGGATGACAGGCGTGGGTCCGGGTGGTTACTGCCTGTACAGCGCAAAATGGCACCAAGGCATCGTCGGACTGGTGGCAAGTCGAATCCGTGAACGAGTCAACGGACCGGTTGTTGCGTTCGCGCTCGGCGATGACGGCATGCTCAAAGGCTCAGCTCGATCGATACCCGGAATAAACGTGCGTGACGTCATTGCCGCCATTTCGATCAACCAGCCTGGTTTGGTAGAGAAGTTCGGGGGGCATGCCATGGCAGCTGGCATTACGCTGGCTCTGGACCGACTGGAGTCGTTTCGTGAAGCATTCAGTGCAGAGATTTCTCAATACTCGGAAGAAATCGGTCGGCTAGAGATCACCTGGACCGATGGTGGTTTGGTTTCAGAAGATTTAAGCCTTGATCTGGCGGAGGCTATTCGCCGTTCGGGTCCCTGGGGGCAAGGATTTCCTGAGCCGTTATTTGACGACCAGTTTGAGATTTTAGATCAGCGTGTCGTCGGCGGGCATCACCTGAAGCTAAAACTTCGGCCGTTGTCCAGTCACCAGACTGTCGATGCAATCGCGTTCAATCAAAAAGAACTGCCCATGCCAAGCACCGACGCCTACCCTACATTGATTTATCGGCTGGACATAAACACTTTCCGGCAAAAGCGCTCGCATCAATTGGTTGTAGAACACATTCAATATGACTAGCATTACGCGGTTTCCGGGCAGGGACTCCGTCGCTTATCCGTAGGGTGCCGTCGTATTTGATCACCGAATGCAGCATCGATAATGGAAATTAGCCAGCTCAAATCGAATCTCGATGATCTTCGTCGGCGCAGCGAAGCGCTGAGGGGGTATCTTTGACTTTGCTGGTAAGCAGTCCCGCTTAGAGCAGATCAATCGAGAACTCGAAGACCCGAGTGTGTGGAACGACCAAAAGCGTGCTGAGTCCCTGGGCCGCAAGCGAGCAAAACTGGAGTCAGTATTAGAGGCGCTGGAAGGCCTTTGGCGCACACTGAACGAGTCCGAAGAACTACTTGCTTTGGCAGTTGATGAGAACGATCAAGCGACCGCGGATGAAATTGCCGCCGACGTCGACCGCATGCGTTTGGAAGTGGAACGACTCGAGTTCCAACGCATGTTCAGTGGTGATACCGATGCGGCCAACGCGTTTCTCGATGTCCAGGCAGGCTCTGGAGGCACCGAGGCTCAGGATTGGGCGGAAATGTTGTTGCGCATGTACCTTAAGTGGTGCGAGGCTAACAATTTTGAGGTTGAGATTATTGAGGCCTCGCCGGGTGAAATTGCCGGCCTGAAAAGCGTTACGATACATATTGTGGGTGACTATGCATTCGGGTGGTTGAGGACGGAAACGGGCGTGCATCGATTGGTTCGAAAATCTCCGTTTGACTCGGGTAATCGTCGCCACACTTCTTTTGCCGCTGTGTTTGTCTCACCGGAGATTGAGGACGATATTGAAATTGATATTGATTCTGCCGATCTGCGTATCGACACCTACCGTGCCAGCGGAGCAGGCGGGCAACATGTAAATAAAACAGAGTCGGCTGTTCGGATTACACATCAGCCTTCCGGTTTGGTCGTGCAATGTCAGAATGACCGTTCACAGCACAAGAATAAGGCTACGGCGATGAAGCAGCTTAAGGCGAGGTTGTACGAGATGGAACAGCAGCGGCGACGTGCTGAGGTAGAAGCAATGCAAGATTCTAAGAGTGCTATTGGGTGGGGTAGCCAGATTCGTTCCTATGTGCTTGACCAATCAAGGGTAAAGGATCTTCGGACTGGGGTTGAGTCAGGCAATCCGGATGCAATTCTGAACGGCGACCTGAATGGGTTTATCGAGGCAAGTTTGAAGCAGGGCGTCTGAACCGCGGTGCGGCTAGGCAGGCGGAGTCAACTGAATGTCTGAATCGAATCGACCCGAGAACAAACTTGTAGCGGAACGTCGCAAGAAGCTATCCGCCCTCAGGGCGGATGGCTTTGCTTTTCCCAATACTTTCCGCCGCACGGCACTAGCCGATCAATTGCATCGAGTCTATAACGAACACAGTAGTGAGGCTCTCGAAGCGACGCCAGTAGATGTTTCGGTAGCTGGCCGCATGATGACTCAGCGGGTTATGGGGAAAGCAAGTTTTGCAACCATTCAGGATCGCAGTGGACAGATTCAATTATTCATTCAGCGTGACCAGATAGGTAAAGAAGCCTACCAAGGCTTTAAGAGTTGGGACCTCGGCGACATTGTGTGGGCTCGGGGCAAGTTATTCCGAACCCGAACCGGGGAACTCAGCGTAAGGGTTTGTGAAACAAGCCTGCTGACAAAGTCGTTACAGCCTTTACCAGAGAAATTTCACGGGCTGAGCGATCAGGAATCTAAATATCGCCAGCGTTATGTTGATCTCATTGTCAATGAAAGCTCCAGGGAAGTATTCCGTGTCCGGTCTAAGATCGTACAGTTTATCCGCAGTTATCTAGATGCTATGGATTTTCTAGAAGTCGAAACACCCATGATGCAGGAATTGCCTGGGGGTGCTTTGGCGAGGCCGTTTGTTACCTATCACAATGCCTTGGACCGGGATCTTTATCTTCGTGTAGCGCCCGAGCTCTATCTCAAAAGACTTGTTGTGGGTGGTTTTGAACGAGTCTACGAAATAAATAGAAGCTTTCGCAATGAAGGCATCTCTACTCAGCACAACCCTGAGTTCACGATGCTGGAACTCTATTTAGCCTATGCCGATCAGATGGTGCTAATGGATCTTCTTGAGAACCTTCTGTGTAGCCTCACTAAATCACTCTTTGGCGGGGATGAGCTAGTGTATCAGAAGCAAAAATTGAAGTTGGACGGGCCTTTCCGCCGTATCACTGTTGAAGAAGCTGTCGTGGAACACAATCCGGAGTTGGACGCCGGTTGCCTCAGGGAAATCGATTATTTGCGTGAAGCATGCAAGCGGTTGGATATGCCGGTTCGAGAAGACGCTGGTCCAGGGAAACTGCTGATTGACATATTTGAGAAGACGGTCGAGAGTCGTCTTGACAAGCCGACCTACGTTACGGCTTATCCAGCAGAGGTTTCACCTCTTGCCAGGCGTTCATCCGACGATCCGTGGCTGGTTGATCGTTTTGAACTGTTTATAGCCGGCCGTGAACTGGCCAACGGATTCGCGGAATTGAATGACCCTGAGGATCAGGATGAACGGTTTCGAACGCAGGCGGAGCAGAAGGCAGCCGGAAATGATGAAGCGATGCCTTATGACACTGACTACATCCGTGCACTTGAGTACGGCTTGCCGCCCACGGCAGGCCTGGGAGTCGGAATCGATAGGCTGGTAATGCTGATGACGGATTCGCCATCCATTCGAGACGTGTTGTTGTTTCCGCATTTACGCCCTCAACGGAGGGGTTGAAGGCCTGTATTCGCTCGTATATGCGCGGGCATTATCCTGTTAACCCGCGCACTTTGTAGGGCATAGCTGCTGGGTCCAGCCGCAGTGTTGCGGATTCATCAAGGTACAGATTGTTGTCGCCAAGGTTGAGTGGTACAACGGCCAGAAGTTCGGTTCCAGTGCCATCCGACACAGCATCGACGACTTGCCCCGCTGGACGCTCCGTGAAAAAAATAGCTTGTCCCGGTGCTAATTTAGTTCCTGTAGCATCGGTGAATCGAAACATCCGCCGTTTTACCCGGCCCAGATTCTGAGTTCTGGCGACTATCTCCTGGCCGGTATAACACCCCTTGGTGAAGCTAACTCCACCACAAAGATCCAAATTGACCATTTGTGGAACAAATGATTCTGCAGTTGCAGGAAATATGGTCGGTATGCCACTGCGAATGTTTAGTAATCTCCATGCAACCGAGCCGCGTTTCTTTACGGCCGGTGTTGGGAAGCCGGAAAGGTCGCCGAGTGCAACCAGCCTAGAAGGATCGCCAGCAACGCGTCCAATGCATACATTCTCCGTCGATGCGCTGGCATTAGGCTCGTTTATCAGAGTCATCCCTAATGCTTCTGTCGCCGCTATAGCTTTTGTTCCACGGAGACCAGTTACGCTGATTCGGCAGGTTTCTAACCGCACGTCCGATCGGAGGACATACATTGTCAGGCGTTTTGCGATGCCATCGATCAAGTCGGCCGGCATCAGCATCCAGATTGAATCTTGCCAGTCGAACAACTGCGAAATGGCTAAGAGGCGCCCTTTAGGAGAAGTCCAGCCGCTGAGAATCGACTGCTCGGGTGAAAGGTGATCAAGGTTCTGGGTCAGTTGTCCTTGGAGAAACCCTCGCCGATCCTGTCCCGAGACACGAAGTACGCCAAGATAGGACAGGTCTGCCAGCCACAAACTGTCATTTTCAAGGACGTTCATATTGACCGTTATGCGTTTCCGAGTTGGTGAAAAATCTTATGCATTCTGGCACACTTGCGTGCATGCGGATAACTGATTTCAAGGTATCGAAAACGAAGGTTGGAGGGCTATCTGACGTAAGTAAGGTCACCCACGTACCGGAGCCCGGTCGGGTTGCTGAGTTAGAGGCGCAACAATCAACGTCTGAGGGGAAGGAAAGGCCGCAGGAGATCGGTGGTTACAACGGGCCGGATCCTACACGTTATGGTGACTGGGAAAGAAACGGCCGCTGCATAGACTTCTAGCTCAGTGGCCGAGGTAATTATCAATGCCTGACAGTGGTCGACCGCTTTCGCCGCATCTCGGCGTCTACAAGTGGGAAGTCAGCAATACCATGTCCATCTTGCACAGGGTGACAGGTGTGTTTCTGTCGATCGGGGCGGTCATATTCGTCGGCTGGTTGATCACGACGGCTACCAACCAAGCAACCTATGACAGCATGATGAGACTGATCGGCAGCCCGTTCGGATTGGTACTGACGCTAGGGTGGACCTTCTGCTTTTTTTATCATTTCTGTAACGGCATCCGACATCTGATCTGGGATGTGGGTTACGGATTCGATCCGCGAGTGGCGAGATTTTCGGGATGGTTCGTACTGATTTTAGCGCTGTTGCTGGCGATAGGATTCTGGTTGGTTGTAGTGGGTGTTGCCTCGTGAGCCTGCTGTCGTGGCTTAACAACGCCTCGGGGCTGGATTCGGCAAAAGACGGGACTGGACATTGGTGGGCGCAGCGGATAACCGCAGTCGTGCTGGTGCCGCTGGGTCTGTGGTTTGCTATATCACTGCTGGGGATGCCAAACGCTGATTACAGCGCAGTCCGCTCTTGGTTGGCTGAACCGTTGAATTCAATTCTAATGATCTTGTTAATTGTCAGCGTATTGCATCATTCACAGCTCGGAATACAGGTTGTCGTTGAAGATTATGTTCACAATGATCAGGTAAAGGTTTTGGTACTTATCTTATCTAAGGTTTTGCACATCGCTTTGGCTGTTGCGGCAACCTGTTCGCTTATTTTAGTCTTATTGGGTTCGGCTTCATGAACGGCGAATACGAGTTCAATGATCACAGCTACGATGTGGTTGTTGTTGGCGCGGGTGGGGCGGGCTTGCGCGCCACGGTTGGGTTGGCTGAAGCCGGGCTGTCGACCGCGTGTATCACTAAGGTTTTTCCAACGCGCAGCCATACTGTCGCCGCGCAAGGTGGTATCAGTGCAGCACTCGGTAACATGGGCGAAGACGACTGGCGCTGGCACATGTACGACACCGTCAAAGGTTCTGATTGGCTTGGGGATCAGGATGCGATCGAATATATGTGTAAGGAGGCGGCCAAAGCAGTCGTTGAGTTAGAGCATTACGGCGTTCCGTTTTCACGCACGGAGCAGGGCACGATATACCAACGACCTTTCGGAGGCATGACAACCCATTTTGGGGAAGGTGTTGCGCAGCGGACATGTGCTGCTGCTGATCGCACCGGTCATGCAATGCTGCATAGCTTGTACCAGCAGTCACTCAAGCACAAGGCAACGTTTTTCATCGAATTTTTTGCCATCGACTTGATTATGGAAGACGGGGCGTGTCGCGGTGTCGTGGCTCTGGATATGGCAACCGGCAAGGTTCACCGGTTCCAGTCCCACCGGGTTATTCTGGCAACCGGTGGTTACGGTCGTGCCTATTTTTCTTGCACATCGGCGCATACTTGTACTGGGGATGGAAACGGAATGGCACTTAGGGCCGGCCTACCTCTGCAGGATATGGAGTTTGTGCAATTCCACCCAACCGGAATTTACGGGGCCGGGATGCTGATAACCGAGGGAGTGCGGGGTGAGGGAGGTTACCTGACTAATTCAGAGGGCGAGCGCTTCATGGAGCGCTACGCGCCGAATGCCAAAGATCTGGCGTCCCGTGACGTCGTAAGCCGCGCGATGACGCTCGAGATTCGTGAGGGTCGCGGTGTCGGTGACAACAAGGATCATATTCACCTGCACCTGGAACATTTGGAACCGTCAGTAATTGACGAACGACTCCCAGGAATCGCAGAAACGACTAGAATATTTGCTGGTGTTGACGTCACCCAGGAGCCAATTCCGGTATTGCCTACCGTTCACTACAACATGGGTGGCATACCGACCAATTACAATGGTGATGTGTTGACCCGGGTCGGGGACGATCCGAACACTATCGTGCTTGGACTAATGGCCGTCGGTGAGGCCGCCTGCGTCTCTGTGCATGGTGCTAATCGTCTGGGCTCGAACTCGCTGCTGGACCTGGTCATTTTTGGCCGAGCCGCAGCGCTGCGTTGTGCTGCTACCATATCGAAGGATTGGAAACATCGTCCGTTACCGGCTGATGCCGGTAGTAAGGCCATCGCGAGATTGGACCGCTTACGCAATGCCAACGGTAGTCGGTCCACGGCCGAGTTACGACTTGAGATGCAGCGAATCATGCAGAACCACGCTGCGGTATTTCGGACCGGTGAGATTTTGCAGGAAGGCCTCGAGATGTTGTCGGCTTGTTACGCTTCGTTTGCGGACGTTAAAGTGTCAGATCGGTCTTTGATCTGGAACACCGATCTTATCGAAACTATGGAGTTGGAGAATTTGCTGTCGCAAGCGATTGCCACGATTGCCTCCGCGCTCAATCGAACGGAAAGTCGAGGTGCACAGGCGCGCGAGGACTACCCTGATCGTGACGACGCCACTTGGATGAAGCATACTCTATCGTGGGTCAATGATACCGGAAAGGTAACGCTGCACTATCGGCCGGTTCATCTGGATACGCTTACAGATGAAGTCAAAACAGTTCCGCCGAAAGCGCGAGTGTATTAGTTAGTCGTCAGGTTCTGACAAGACAAGTAATGGCCAAGTTCATTCTTCCCCCAAATTCTCGAGTTAAGAAGGGTAAAACCTTCAAGGCGACAAACGGGTCGGGCAACATTCGCCGGTTTCTCGTGTATCGCTATGACCCTGAAAATGGTGAGAACCCTAGGGTCGACACCTATGAACTGGACATGAACAGTTGCGGTTCCATGGTGCTCGACGCGTTGATTAAAATCAAAAACGAGATCGACCCGACTCTTACATTTAGGCGCTCATGTCGTGAAGGAATTTGTGGTTCCTGCGCGATGAATATTGGAGGCGTTAACACCTTAGCGTGTATTTGTGCGAATCAAGATGTCAAGGGCGATGTGAAAGTATATCCACTGCCACATATGCCCATCATTAAAGACTTGGTTCCAGATATGACCAATTTCTTTGCCCAATACGCGTCAATTAAACCGTGGCTGCAGACCAGAACGCCCGAAACATCCGATCGCGAGCGACTGCAAAATAAACACGACCAGGCAAAGATTAACTTGCCGTCTGCGTGCATCCTTTGCGCATGTTGTTCGACCAGTTGCCCGAGCTACTGGTGGAACAGTGACAGGTATCTGGGTCCAGCCGCGCTATTGGTTGCCTATCGATGGCTTGTTGATACCCGGGATGAAGCGACCGATGACAGGCTCGATGATCTGGAGGATTCTTTCAGGCTGTATAGATGTCACACGATCATGAACTGTACCAATGCCTGCCCAAAGGATCTCAACCCGGCGAGAGCAATCGCTGAAACGAAGAAAATGCTGATAGCCCGCCACCGTTAGCTGTCGGGCTGCAACCATATATGTCCAGAGCAATCGACAGCCACGCTTCATAACGATGACAGGCATCGAACGCAATGTTGAGTCAGCCGCCGCCGATTTATCCTGTCTGAAGTGGCGCTGCCGCCGGGGCATGCTTGAGTTGGATGTATTGCTGGAACGGTTCCTCAAGCATCAGTATGCTGCGGCGAGCACCGAAATTCAGACGGCATTTGCGGCGCTACTTGCCCTGCCGGATCCAGAGATATTTGCGTTGATTATGAGTCGTCAGATCGCCGAAGACTCGCAGCTACGTGATGTCATCCAACAGCTTCGTCATTCCCATTGAGACACGCTGGCTTGGCTGGTCGCGCTGACCTATCTGACTTCGCAAGGTGCAAGTGCTGGTGCTTCACCAAGACCGCAGTTGTTGGTGTGCAATGACGGCCAGCTGCGGCCTGTCCTGGGCAAACTTAACGACTGAGGCCTGTCTTTCCCGAATTGGAAGACAGCGGTCATACGGACCCCACTGTTCACTAATTAGCAGTCGTGCTAGGAGAGCAACCCGCCCCCTTGCTGCTCATAGTAAAATGTTAAATTATTAGCTAAACATGCTGTCTCGACGCGGACAATTCGAAATAACAAAACCATGAGTGAGCAACCGAAGGATTGGCGTAATGATGGCGTCAAAGTCATCAGCGGGAAACATTTAGACCGGAACACACCGCAGACCGAAGGGATGACGCGGGCAGCCGCGATCAATTTCGCGACCGCGGGGGCGAGAAAGCTCTGGGCAGGTACCGTGGAAATACATCCAAATGCAAAAACTGGTGCTCACCACCACGGTGAATTGGAGAGCATTATTTATGTCATCAAAGGTCGGGTGCGCATGCGCTGGGGAGAGAAACTAGAGAATGCTGCGGAGGCAGGTCCGGGTGACTTTATTTATGTGCCTCCATTTGTCCCGCATCAAGAGATTAATGCCGACAAGACAGAGCCTTTGTATTGTGTGCTTGTGCGAAGCGATCAGGATGCCGTCGTTGTTAACCTTGATATCCCCGTGGTCGAAGAACAGAACGGATTGCGCTGGACCGATCCGATTCACCCCTCCGCCTAGCACGAGTGAAACGAGGTTAGTAGGACGCGTTGTCCACAGACAAATTATCGTGACTGCGGGTATAAGAAATCAGCTTGGCCTTTTGAGTGTTGAATTCACCCAAAGGAATTTAACGGTGTTTTGTGACTGACTTGCGAGCAACAGTAGCATCGATGCGGCGGATTAGAAATTTCTCTATCATCGCTCATATTGATCATGGAAAGTCGACCTTGGCGGACCGCTTTATTCAGATCTGTGGTGGCCTAGATGACCGAGAAATGGAGGATCAGGTGCTCGATTCGATGGATTTGGAGCGCGAGCGCGGCATCACGATAAAGGCACAGAGTGTTTCGTTGAATTATTTTAAAACTATCGACGATCGATACCAGTTGAATTTCATAGACACTCCAGGGCACGTGGACTTCTCCTACGAAGTATCCCGGTCGATGGCTGCCTGTGAGGGCGCTCTGCTTGTAGTTGACGCAACGCAGGGGGTAGAGGCTCAAAGCGTAGCTAATTGCTACACGGCTATTGAGCAAGGGCTAAAGGTGGTGCCTGTGATCAACAAGATTGATCTGGATTCGGCAAATACCGAACGGACCATTAATCAAATCGAGGAGGTGATTGGGCTAGAGGCTAAAGATGCGGCTTTGGTTAGTGCCAAGAGCGGCCAGGGTGTGCGCGAACTTCTGGATAATATTATCGACAGTATCCCTCCACCGTCGGGGGATCCTGCCGGTCCATTGCAGGCTCTGATTATAGATTCATGGTTCGACAGTTACGTCGGAGTCGTGTCACTGATTCGTGTGGTCAATGGCGAATTGCAGTTGAGTAAACGTATAACTGTCATGTCTACAGGACGCAG
>JAYZJE010000227.1:0-5431 GCA_036164895.1 Pseudomonadota bacterium | reverse complement strand
AGGTGGACTTGCCGCCCATGTTCGGGCCGGTGATCAACAGTAGGCGCCGGCCAGCGTCCAGAGTCAGGTCGTTGGCGATAAACGGGCCTACACCGACCTGCTCGACCACGGGATGCCGGCCCCCAGTAATTTTCAGGCCAGGTTTCTCGGACAGGGTCGGTTCGCAGTAATCGAGGGCTTGGGCCCTGCTGCCGAAGGTTTGCAATACGTCAGTTCTCGCAATAGCTGCGGCCGTTGCCCGCAGGTCCGGCAACACGTCTAGCAGCGACACCAGCAGCGCTTCGTACAACTGTTTTTCGCGTGACAGCGAGCGCTCGCGAGCGCTTAGAACCCGATCCTCGAAGTTTTTTAGCTCAGGTGTGATGTAACGCTCTGCGCCTTTAAGCGTCTGGCGACGAATGTAATCTGCTGGTGCGTGTTTAGATTGGGCTTTGCTGATTTCAATGTAATAACCGTGTACTCGGTTGTAGCCTACTTTTAAAGATGCCAGATTCGTGCGTTGTTTCTCGCGGCGCTCCAATTCGACAAGATAGTTGTCAGCGTTGGCAGTGAGTTTGCGCAACTCGTCCAGTTCTGCATCGTAGCCGGCGGCGATTACACCGCCGTCGCGAATCAGCGTCGGCGGGGTGTCGATAACGGCGGTCTCAAGTAGCGCGCAGGTCGCTGGGTGCTCACCTATTTCTGTTTGCAATCGGTGTAGCAATGGAGAATCGAAAACCGCAAGTTGACCACGCAACTCTGGTAACAATTGCAGGGCTGTGCGCAGCTGCGTCAGGTCGCGCGGCCGCGCCGATTGCAGTGCAATGCGTGCCAGTATTCGTGCCACGTCGCCTACCTGGCGCAGTGATGCCGTGAGTCCCTGTGGTTGGTTTTCTGCGAGCAGCCCAACGGCTTGGTAACGCAGCCGCAAGGTTTCGCGATCGCGTATTGGCCGGTTCAGCCAGCGCCGCAGCAAACGGCTGCCCATAGTTGTTGCACAGCGATCCAGTATGCCGGCAAGCGTATGCTCGGAGCGCCCGACAAGACTGGTGTCTAACTCAAGATTGCGCCGGGTCACGGCGTCGATTTGCAGTGCGTCGGTGGAATATTCCGTCGTCAGTCCGGTCAGATGTGGCAAAGCGGTGCGTTGGGTGTCCGTTACGTATTGTAGTAGCCCGCCGGCAGCCCGCACGGCTTCGGTTAGCTCTGCACAGCCGAATCCGGCGAGGTCGCGCGTGCTGAATTGGGCACACAAACCGCGTTGCGCCGTGTCGAAATCAAAGTGCCAGGGGGGCAGGTTGCGCATCCCAGGCTGCTGTAGGTTCTTGAACGTGTCAGCCTGATCCTCCTCAACCAGTAACTCGGCCGGCTTTAGGCGAGTTAGCTCATCGCCCAGCGCCTCTAGCGAATCGAGTTCCGTCACGGTAAAACGGCCAGAGCTCAACTCCAGCCAGGCTAAGCCAACCCTGGATTCAGCCCGGCACACCGCCGCGATGACGTTTTCACGTCGGGAATCCAGCAAGGCGTCCTCGGTCAAAGTACCCGGCGTAATGATGCGCACAACTTGCCGTTCTACTGGCCCCTTTGCATTACGCGGGTCGCCAACCTGCTCGCAGATCGCAACCGATTCACCTTGACGCACCAGTTTGGTTAGATAGTTGTCCGCCGCGTGATACGGCACCCCTGCCATCGGGATCGGTTTGCCGGCAGATTTGCCGCGGCTGGTCAGTGTAATGTCGATCAGCTGTGCGACGCGTCGCGCATCGTCGTAGAACAATTCATAAAAATCGCCCATGCGATAAAACAGCAGCGTTTCCGGAAACTCTGCCTTGATCCGCAGATACTGCCGCATCATTGGGGTATGCGCGTCGCCGGAAGCTTGTTTTGATTGTTCTGCTGGTTCGTTGGTCATCGCCAGTGTCCGGATTAATCGGCTGAGCAGAGGATAACGGAAGTTCCCGGTATCGTTCAGGCATTCTCTCAAACAGATGAATTGTGCCGCGCCACTTGTCAAGTTGGCTTGATCAGGCTAGCGTCACCTAGCTCAGTCAATCCAGAGAGGTTGACCTAGTTTGAATCGACAGCGCGCGGAGATGACACCACCCGACGAAGAGCAATGCATGTAGTGCACCTGGAAACCGGCCGGCATCTTTATGGCGGTGCGCGCCAGGTGCTGTATTTGCTAGAAGGCCTGTCCCGGGAACACCTGCAATCCACGCTGATCTGCCCATCAGACAGCGCGATTTCAGTGGCTGCCGCGGACCTTGGCATCGAAGTCGTGTCGTTGCCCATGTCCGGTGACCTCGACTTCAGATTCAGTGCACGCGTCTCGGCGTATCTCCGTCGCGCCCGTCCGGACCTGGTGCATGTCCATAGTCGCCGGGGTGCCGACGTTTGGGGCGGCATCGGAGCACTGCGAGCCAGGGTTCCGGCCGTATTGACACGGCGCGTGGACAATCCGGATATTGCATGGATTGGCACCCTGAAATACCGGCTTTATAGGCGTGTTATTGCGATCTCTGGTGAGATACGCCAGCAGCTGATTCTGCAGGGATTGCCGGCCAAAAAGCTCGCTTTAGTCCACAGCGCCGTCGAAATGCTCGATGATGAGCCGCGACTTTCGAGGTGGCAATTTCGCGAACTATTCCAGATTAGCGATCAGGCGCCGATAATTGCGGTTGTCGGGCAACTGATCCCGCGCAAAGGGCAAGCTTTTATGCTTGCTGCCTGGCCGGAGGTTCTTGCCAGTTACCACCATGCCCGCTTGATTCTATTCGGCGATGGCGCCGACGAAGGTCGTCTACGCCGACAGGCAGCTCGGGCCGGCATAGAAGATTCGGTTATGTTTGCCGGCTTTAGAACGGATCTTCACGATTATCTTGAGCATGTAGACATTCTCGTGCACCCGGCCACGTGCGAGGGCCTGGGTTTAGGCTTGCTGGAGGCGCAGGCGGCCGGTGTGCCGGTCGTCGCGAGCCAGGCCGGCGGTATCCCGGAGGCCGTTGAAGATAATGTGACCGGAATGCTGGTGCGGCCAAGGGACCCGGCAGCGATTGCCGGTGCGGTCATTG
Organism: Pseudomonadota bacterium; assembly: GCA_036164895.1. Taxonomy (GTDB): domain Bacteria; phylum Pseudomonadota; class Gammaproteobacteria; order Steroidobacterales; genus JAPUGB01. The sequence goes on along the minus strand of JAYZJE010000227.1, from coordinate 2,381 downwards.
AATTGCTGGCCCATCCGGATCAGCGCGCCCGCATGGGCGAGGCCGGCCGGCGGCACGTGGCCCAATATTTTTCGGTCGACGCGATGCTGTCGGGTAATCTATCGGTTTACAACAGCATCCTGCAGGCACTGACCGATGACCAACAGTGACGCCGGCGCGGAATTAGTCAAGCTCATTGCAGAAAAGCTAAAGGCTGGGAAGGCAAAGATTACCACGGCTGAATCCTGCACCGGTGGGTGGCTTGCCAAGACACTGACGGATGTGCCGGGAAGCTCCGAATGGTTCGAATACGGGTTTGTCAGTTATGGCAATAATGCCAAGCAGAATCTGTTAGCTGTATCAGCCGAGACCCTGCAAAAATATGGTGCCGTAAGCGCAGAAGCAGCGGAAGCGATGGCTAATGGCGCGTTATTGCGCAGCGGAGCAAAAGTGGCGGTGGCAATCACCGGTATCGCCGGTCCTGATGGTGGCAGCGCTGACAAACCCGTCGGCACGGTCTGGTTCGCTTGGGCCAGGCGTGGAAAGGACGCGATCAGCCGCTGTCGGCGCTTCGATGGAGACCGAGAAGCGGTACGCCTTCAGTCGGTAGTTGCAGCCTTAGCCGGTCTGCTGGAGCTGTTTGATCGTGACGGAACCGTCTGAGCGCAACGCAACCCGCCGACTGTTTTTCGCTTTGTGGCCCGATGAGCCAACCCGTCAGCAGCTGTTGCACGAAACCCACCGCGCGGTGCGGCGTTGCGGAGGCCAACCGGTTCCCTCGGCACAGTACCACGTGACTTTGGCGTTTCTCGGCGCGCTGCCGGTGGAACGCTTCGATAATATTGTCGCGGCCGGTCGGGCCGTCGCGCCGGCGCAGCTGGAGCTACTGCTCGACCGGATCGGATACTGGCCCCGGCCCCGGGTGCTATGGGCAGGGCCGTCGCGGTGCCCTCCATTGCTAAATGCAGTTGTGTCGATGTTGTGGGACCGGCTCACGGATCTGGGTTTTGCACGGGAGGCCCGCCCCTACCAGCCTCACCTGACGCTGTGCCGTAAGGTTGGTAGGGCGGTCGAGACCAAGCTAGCCAAGCCGGTGCGCTGGAGCGCCAGTGGCTTCGTACTGTTGGAGTCCGTTGCCGTCGATGGTCGATCCAGCTACCAGGTTGTCGAGCGTTTTCCGTCACGGCGGTGATTTTCCGCCTGCGGTTGGTGGTGTCATGAGACCGGGTCGCGTGCTGTCTTCCGCACGGCTGGCACGACGGTTCTCGATTGTGCAACTGTCTGTTTCGCCGATCAGTTTTCGATTGGCTGTCACGCCCGGTGATCTGTGAAATAATCGACTCTCTTACAACCAGACTCAAAGCGACGCCTAACATGGATGATAACCGCAAGAAAGCCCTAGCCGCAGCGCTGGGACAGATCGAGAAGCAATTCGGCAAGGGTTCTGTCATGCGCCTTGGTGATGCCGCCACAGCGCAAGACATCGAGGTTATTTCGACCGGCTCGCTCGGTCTGGACGTAGCATTGGGTGTTGGTGGCCTACCCAAAGGCCGTGTCATTGAGATATACGGGCCGGAGGCATCCGGCAAAACCACGATGGCGCTACAGGCGATCGCTGAATGTCAGCGCGCCGGGGGAACCGCCGCGTTTGTGGATGCGGAGCACGCGCTGGACCCGCTCTACGCTAGTAAGGTTGGGGTAAGCCTTGAGGATCTGCTGATTTCGCAGCCCGACACCGGGGAACAGGCACTGGAAATAACCGACCTGTTGGTGTCTTCCGGCGTCGTGGACTTGGTTGTGGTCGATTCGGTGGCGGCGTTGACGCCAAGGGCTGAAATCGAGGGTGAGATGGGAGACCACCACGTGGGGCTGCAGGCTCGGCTTATGTCGCAGGCTCTGCGTAAGCTGACCGGCAACATTAACCGGTCCAACGCGATGGTCCTTTTTATTAATCAGATACGGATGAAGATAGGGGTCATGTTTGGCAATCCGGAAACCACAACCGGAGGTAACGCGCTAAAGTTTTACTCGACCGTGCGGCTGGACATCCGGCGGATCGGAGCGATCAAACGCGGCGACGAGATTGTCGGTAATCAGACCAAGGTTAAGGTGGTCAAAAATAAAGTGTCACCGCCGTTCAAAATCGTCGAGTTTGAAATACTCTATGGACACGGAATTTCCCGTGAAGGGGAACTCATCGATCTTGGCGTGAAGCACAATTTAGTTGAAAAGTCGGGTTCCTGGTATAGCTACACAGGCGACCGGATTGGACAGGGTAAAGAAAATGCACGGGAGTTCCTGATTGCTAATCCTGACGTGGCGGTAGAGATTGAAAAGAAATTGCGCGATCAACTCCTACCCCAGAAAGTGCAACCGGCACCGGGAACCCCCGAAGCGGCGCC
>JAYZJE010000226.1:0-4287 GCA_036164895.1 Pseudomonadota bacterium | reverse complement strand
GATGTGGGTTGTCGTGATGTCGGTCGTTGCATTGATCGGCTGTCTGGTTGTGCGTTCATCCGGATCAGCGACACAGGCTTAATCGGTTCGCACACGCGCACAATTGATTCGAATACCGACAATATTTTTTACGGTGAAAGTTATGAAAACACTCGCAAGCTTTGCAGTAATCCTAATTCTGAGCAGCACTTCGGCATACGCCGAGGGCTGGCCAACCTGGGGCGGTGCACCCGGCGGCTCGAAATATTCGCCGCTGGACCAGATCAACCGCGATAACGTCAAGGATCTCGAAATCGCGTGGACTTATCGCACCGGCGATTTCGAGGGCCCAATGGGACGGTACGGCAACTCGTTCGGCCTGCAGGCCGTACCGATCCTGCTGCCCGAAGAGGCTGGGGGGCACCTCGTGCTCTGCAACCCATTCTGGAAAGTCATCGCCCTCGATCCTCTGACGGGCGAAGTGCAGTGGGAGATGGACCCGGAGGTTAAGAAGGGGCTGCGGGATTTACAGTACAAGTGCCGTGGCGTAGCCCAATGGCACAACACCGAGGCCGCTCCGGGAAGCCTCTGTGAATACACGATCATCCAGGTGACGGGCGACCGGCGCATCTTCGCAATGGATGCACGGAACGGCGCACCCTGTCCTGACTTTGGCGACAACGGTGAACTGGACGTTGCGCCAGCGATCGGCTCGATCCCGCGCGCACACGACGTCAACGCGATCCGCACCTATTTTCCACCGGCCGTCGTGGGCGGTTCGATCATCATCGGCAGTGTCGTCGGCACCAAGTTCAGAGATGCGCATGCGCCGAGCGGGGCCGTTTATGCGTTCGACACGCGCACGGGCGCATTCAAATGGTACTGGGATCCCGTTCCGCGTAATCCCGGCGACCCCGAAGCGGCGAACTGGACGCCGGAAGCGCTCGCGACCACCGGTGGTGGCAACGTCTGGACCTATATGACCTGGGATCCCGACCGCGACCTCGTGTTCCTGCCGACCTCAAGCATGTCGCCGAACTACTATGGCGTTAACCGGCCCGGCGACAATCGCTACGCGAACTCGACGGTAGCCTTGCGGGGTTCGACAGGCGAGATGGTGTGGCATTTTCAGAACATCCATCACGACATCTGGGACCTGGACACTGCGCCCGAACCCATGGTCATCGAACTGGACTGGGAAGGCGAGAGGAAAACTGCCGTCGCGCAACTCACGAAGCAGGGGCTGACTTTTGTCTTCGATATCGAGACCGGTGAGCCGTTGTGGCCCGTCGAGGAGCGTCCCGTCGATACTAACGGTATAGAGGGTGAGCAGGTTTCACCGACGCAGCCTTACCCGGTCAAGCCCCCACCGCTCGCAAAGTTTGTCACGACGGTCGACGACGCCTGGGGCTATACGTTCATTGACCGTGCGGCGTGCAAGGCGATCTATGACAAATACTCTCATGGCACGGAGTGGACTCCGCCGTCCGAAAAGGGCTTGATTATCCAGCCCGGCATGGTCAACAACTGGGGTGGAGGCGCGTACGACCCCGAACGCACTTTGTTGATCACCAATGCCCGCCGGTTCTCGCTCTACGTCGGCCTGCCGCCGGCCGATACGATCGACATGGAAGACGCGAAGAGCCCGCAGGCCGGCATGCCCAGCGGCCCAGCAGGAATCATAAAGAATACCGAGCATGCAATGGAGCGCGGACCCGATAAAGTCTTCTCGTTCCCCGAGGTATCGCCCAACCTGCCGATGTTCTCGCCGTGCACGAAGCCACCGTGGTACGTGCTGGTTGCGATGAACCTGTCGACGGGTGAAGTCGAGTGGGAGGTGCCGCTTGGAAACCTAGCCAAGTCGCTGCGTTTGCCGCTGCCGCTGAAGTTTGGCGCCGTCGGCATCGGCGGACCGATGATCACCGCCGGTGGCATCGTGTTTATCGGCGCGACGGCCGACGAAACGTTCCGCGCGTTCGATATCGAAACGGGTAAGGAAATCTGGTCCGATGAACTGCCAACCTCGAACATGACGAACCCGATGACCTACGAGCGCGGCGGGCGGCAATACGTCGTTCTCGCGGCCGGTGGACACCATATCTTTTACCCCCAGAAGGTCAGCGACTATCTGATCGCATACGCCCTACCGGAGTAGTGCAAAAAAATAAGGACCCGGACCAAATGAAAAGACGAACGTTTGTCCAATCTGCGCTGGGCGCAGCGTTTACAGCGTCAATACCCGTCGAGCAATTGCTCGCAGCCGGCGGTCCAAGCACGACGAAAATCGTCGGGGACATCAACGCAATCACGGGCAGTGGTGACACGAAAGTCATCGAGAAAGCGGTCGTTCAGGAACTCGCGGCTAGCCTGCGCGGGCAACTGCTTCTGCCCAGCAGCGAAGGCTATAACCAGGCCCGTAAAGTTTGGAATGGCATGATCGATAAACGGCCCGCGCTGATTGTGCAGTGTCAGGGCCCAGCAGACGTGACCCACGCAGTCAACCTGGCCCGGGACTATGACCTGCTGACTGCGATCCGGGGTGGCGGTCACAACGTTGCCGGCAAAGGCGTCTGCGAGGGCGGCATCATGATCGATCTGTCGCCGATGCACGGTGTCCGGGTCGATCCAGAAGCGCAAATCGCCTGGGCGGAAGCGGGAATATTGCTGGCCGCACTCGACCACGAGTGTCAGCTGTACGGCCTGGGGACACCGGCCGGGGTCGTCTCGCACACAGGTGCGGCCGGCCTGACCCTGGGAGGCGGTTTCGGACGTTTGAGCCGGGCATACGGGCTCACCTGCGATAACGTGCGTTCATATGACCTCATCACCGCCTCGGGCGAGTTCAAACGGGTTAGCGCCAGCGAGAACCCGGACCTGTTCTGGGGTTTGCGTGGTGGCGGCGGGAATTTCGGCGTCGTGACGGGATTTGAATATCAACTGCATCCGGTCGGCACCGAATTCCTGGCCGGCTCGATCATGCATCCGATATCAAACGCTCGGGATGTTTTTACGTTTTTCGCTGAGTTCGAGAGTAAAGCGCCGAATGAACTGCAGATCAGCTCCAACGCCATAGTGCTCCCAAACGGCAAAGGCTTCGTGAGTATGGGTGTTTTCTATGTCGGCGACATGGCGAAAGGTGAAAAACTGCTGCAACCGCTGCGCGACTTCGGTAAACCAATCAACGATGACATTGGCCCCGAGAAATATGTCGATGTCCAGCAACGCACCGACCGCAACGTTCCGCATGGCCAGCGGTATTATCAGAAAGCGGGATTCTTTAATGAGGTTCAACCCGGATTGATTGACGCAATCATGGATATCATTGTCAATCCGAACCCGTTCGCAACGACGCTGATTTTTTCGCAGGTCGGAGGTGCAATCAAGGACGTTGCCAACGATGCCACTGCGTATGCGAATCGTGAAGCGCAGCAGCAGATGGTGCTCGGCGCATCATGGCCGAATCAACATGACCAAGAGCAAGAATATATTGCCAGGGTACGCAAGGCGTGGCAGACAATCGCTCCTTTCAGCAATGGTGTCTACACTAACAATATGATGGGGGATGAGGGAACCCAGAAAATCATATCCAACTACGGTGAGAACTATACGCGCCTGGTAGCATTAAAAAACCAACATGACCCGACCAACCTGTTCCGGTTGAACGTCAACGTTGCGCCAACGGTATAGTTAAGGGGCTGGCCATTCATTCAGCCCGTTTCAACCGACCCGGCCCGCTTAGCTGAAGACGCGTATGCCGTATAGGCAAATCATCAGCCTGGCTCTAGCCGTTTGCTGGACTACAAGCGCCACTGCTACAGACGCGTACAAAATAGGCCCCGGTCCGTTTGAAGCCGTGTCAGCGGAAATCAGTGTGCCGTTTCCGGCGCTCGACAAACAGTTGCAGCTTCGAATCGCCTACCCCGCGGCTCCAGGGCTGTATCCCGTCATCGTGTTCTCCCACGGCGGTGGCTGTCCCAAAGACATGTATTTGCGCCTGTCAGATCACTGGGCTTCGCACGGCTATGTGGTCATTCTTCCGGTTCATGCTGACTCTCGTTCACTGGGGCTCTCCTTTGCCGGGATGGACCCAAGAAAAATGGGGCAGCTTGTCTACAACCGCCGGTACGACATGCAGCATGTACTTAACTCGCTGGTTGATATTGAGGCGCAGGTCCCTGAACTTGCCGGTCAGCTCGACCATAACCGCCTCATCGCAGCGGGGCATTCTATGGGCGGGGCGACCGCGATGGCCGTAAGCGGTCTGGTATTGCACGACAGCTCTACCCAATGGGTGGATCGGTTCACCGA
>JAYZJE010000225.1:0-4869 GCA_036164895.1 Pseudomonadota bacterium | reverse complement strand
TGGTTGAATCTTTCGGTTACAAACATGGTTTGCCGGTTGACGCTGATTTTGTGTTCGACTTGCGCTGTCTACCTAACCCTTACTGGGATCTTGCGCTGCGTCCCTTGACAGGAAAAAACCAGAAAGTAATCGAATACCTGGAAAGCTACGACAGTGTACAGAAAATGTATGCGGACATTCTAGGGTTTTTGCTAAGGAGAATTCCTGAATACGCTGAATCCAACAGAAATTACCTCACTATCGGCATCGGCTGTACTGGCGGTCAACACCGTTCGGTATACATGGTAGACAAGATTGTCCGCAGCCTGTCCAAAGACAAAAATCACGTGCTCGCACGTCACAGTGAAGTGCTAACTAGCAACCACGCTACCGCTAATAATCCAACAACCACCTAGGGGGTGGATATCGCTGGTCGACCTGACCATTTTTCCCCGCTAAACTCGTCCCACCCTAGCGCAGCGGGCACCGCAGCTTTCCGGCGTTGGGCAACCCGCTACAGGGATCCTGATAAATGGCAAGGCGAAGGACCGGTCATGAAACAGCAACCCCAAACGAAATCTGATCTCGAAATTCTTCGCACGGCCCTCGAAAGCGGAACCATGCAACAAGTGGAACGCATGGTTAGCACTCTTCATCCTGCCGAGGTCGCCCTGCTTCTGGAATCCTTACCTCCACCTGAAAGAAATATCGTCTGGGGAGTGGTTAACCCGGAGGACGAGGGCGAAGTGCTGGTCCAACTCAACGATGAGGTTCGCACCCGCCTTATCGAGGGGATGCCACTTGACGAACTGGTTACCGCGACCGAGGGCATGGAATTGGATGATTTGGCGGATGTCATTGCAAATCTACCGGAAACTATTACGCAGCAGGTAATTCGATCGCTGAGCCAGCAGGACCGGGAACGTCTGCACGACGTTCTCGCCTACCCCGAAGACAGCGCGGGTGGGTTGATGAATCCCAACACAGTATCGGTACGACCTGACTTAACGCTAAAAGTCGTTCTACGTTACCTACGCATGCTCGGCGAGGTGCCTGACAATACCGATGCACTTTTCGTGGTAGGACGCCAGAACCGCTACGTCGGCGTGCTGTTAATTTCACGATTAGTTACTCAGGGTCCGGGAAAAACCGTGGCGGAGGTAATGGACGATTCGGTTGAACCCATTCATGCCAGTACCCCGGCCGCAGAAGTCGCCAAAGAATTTCAGAATCGTGACTTGATTGCAGCGGCCGTGGTAGACGAGAACGGCCGGCTGCTGGGTCAGATCACGGTAGATGATGTCGTGGATGTGATTCGTGAACAAGCTGACCACGACATCCTGAGCATGGCGGGCCTGGATGAAGACGATGATATGTTCGCTCCGGTGGTAACCAGCGCGCGGCGCAGAGCTATCTGGCTCGGAGTGAATCTCGCCACTGCGTTTGTCGCAGCGGCAGTTGTTGGACTGTTCAAACCGACGCTGGACAAAGTCGTCATCCTCGCAGTTTTGATGCCGGTCGTCGCCAGTATGGGGGGCGTTGCAGGCAGTCAGACCCTTACATTGATGATTCGCGGGCTTGCGCTCGGACGGGTTGAGAGTTCGAACGCACGTTGGATATTTGCCAAGGAGTTGGCAGTCGGTCTACTTAACGGGCTGGCCTGGGCAGCTGTCGTCGCGGTGGTTACCCGGCTATTTTTCGATACCTGGGCGGTTGGAGCAATCATCGCCGCAGCACTAGCGATCAACCTGCTGGTCGCCGCCGTCGCAGGATTCGCCATACCCTTACTGCTCCGCAAGGCGAAAATTGATCCCGCGCTCGCTGGTGGTGTGGTACTAACAACGGTGACCGATGTCGTGGGTTTTGTTGCATTTCTCGGTCTTGGAACGATCTACCTAACCTGATTCCTCCAAGTGAAGTCGCCCAGTGTATTCCTCGGACAAATCTTTCCAGCCCGCGATTCCGCTCGGCGCTTCGATCGACGCGCCTTTCATGAATGCACGCAACTCGTCCTCTCTGGCGAGTCCGTCTTCGTACCCCAGCTTGATCAGCTCGCTCGTGTAGCCCGATTCGAATAACAGGTAACTGATCAGCTGCCGTCCACCGTGATTCAGCGCCCCAAGGCCACGCATCAATAAACGCACGGGGCGAGGCATTTCATGAAAATGCCGTAAAGCGATTTCGCGAATATCCTGACTCGGCAACATAACAAAGACATCAATAAACCGGAGCGCGCTGGCACCGTCGGCAATTCCGCCGCCAGGTACCCGTTCGAGAATCAGGTTGATACGGGTCAACCGCTCGAGGTCGGCCGACAGTCCATCCATGAACAGCGCATCGAGAACATAACCGGCAATACTGCCCAGATTGGGATGCGCTATCATTGAGCCCCGCACCGGCTTGGGGTCCGGAACCTCATTGCGCGCTCCGATCACGAGGATACGATCAGCGCCGAGGTGCACCGCCGGAGAAAGCGGCGTCGCTTGGCGCATCGCACCGTCCCCAAAATACTCGTCGCCGAGTCGCACCGGCGGAAAAATCATCGGTACTGCAACGCTGGCCATCACGTGATCCAAAGTGATTTCTTTTTTTTTGCCTATGCGCCGCACGCGGTCCCAAGGCTGATGTTCGCTGCTGCCCTGGTAAAACGTTACCGATCGTGCTGACCCATAGCCGGCCGCGGTTACCGCTGCGGCATCAATGTAACCTCGATCGATCGATTCCTGAATTGCACCAAAGTTAATATAGTGACCCAGCAACTCTCTCAGCGGCTGGTTGTCAAGCAAGGATGTTGGATTCGCCGTCCCCAATCCGCCCGTCACCAGCGCTGCCAGCCAGTGCGTGCTGGTTTTAAACATCGTCCAAGCGTCCGATCGAAAAACCTGTTCGCAGCGAAAATTTCGCCAGACGCGGTCCATTTCCGCAACTGCGAGACGAAATAATCTGGCTCTGCTGGCGAGCACCACGGCATTGATGGCTCCGGCGGAGGTCCCACTGACTACCGAAAAGGGATTGGGTGCCCGGCGGGGGAGCATTTGCGCTAGAGCTTTTAGTACCCCAACCTGATAGGCCCCGCGAGCCCCACCGCCAGGCAAAACCAGGCCAATCTTTCTATCCCGGGCGTGCTGTGACAACCGAGCAAGGGGCCTGTTAGCCATGGCGCTGATGCTTATCGTTCAGGTCCTGCATAGTTAAAGGACATATTAACCACTGGTCATGGAAGCCGACAAGCGATCTGCCTGTCTCATGCTATGCTTTCAGCGATCACAAACTCAGCGGGGGATGACAATGCAAAATATTCGTTACCAACTGGCCATTCCATTACTGGGCATGTTAATAGTCGCCTGGGCAATCGCCGGGGAAATTACGGCTGGCGAGGCAGCTCCCGGTTTTAGCCTGCAGGATCAGAATGGCGAGTGGCGCACGCTAGAACAATATCGCGGTCATTGGGTTGCTCTTTACTTCTACCCAAAAGACGATACACCTGGCTGCACCAAAGAAGCTTGTGCATTTCGCGATAACATATTCGCGTTTGACGATCTTGGCGCGACCATTCTGGGGGTCAGCCTTGATGACGTAGACTCTCACCAAGCATTCGCCGAGAAATACAGCCTGCCGTTTTCAATTCTAGCCGACACGAAAAAGGAAGTCGCTACTCAATACGGTGTCTACACCAAGATAGGCACTTTCGAGATGGCGAAACGTGAGTCCTTCCTGATCGATCCGGACGGTCAAATCATCAAGCACTATGAAACGGTTAATCCGAATACACACTCGGAGGAAGTGCTGGCCGATCTGCGCGTACTATTGGGGAAAACCGAGGCAAAAACCTTGTAGCGAGGCGATTCGTCCTCAAGCCAGTGTCCGCAAGCAGGCCCGGAGACCGCGCCAGTCATTTAGGCATATTCGGCAGCTTTCTTCTCTGGCTCGGATTGGTTCTGACGGTAGGCGCGGCCGAGATAGCCAGCAACTGCAGCCCAGATCGCCGCAATGCCCGCCCCGACCGCGGCCACAGCGCCAAGGCCCAGGCCAAGACCCTGAGTGAGACCGGTAAAGGCCCAAGCTGTCACCATATCGCCCCCACGGTAGACAACGATATCGATGAAGGGTTTAGCCTTGAAACGCGTCTCGCGATCAACGACCGTGAACAACATCTCCCGCCCGGGACGGGTAATTGCGTAATTGCCCGCTCGCCGCACAACCTGCAGCCCGACGACGACCCAGATCATCGGCGCCATTGCGACGACCAGTAAGCCCGCGACGATTACAACCGGCACCAGCGCCAGCGTTACAGCGAGCCCAAACCGGGTCGCAATACGGCCGGTCGCAAACATCGCCGTACCGATGGCCAAAAAATTAACAGCCCAATCCATTCCAGCCCATATTTGCGTACGCAAGACCTCGTCGACGCCGGCCAGCAGGTTCTTGATTTCAAAATAAACAAATGTGCTGATCCCCGTATATAGAAATATAAAAACCCCTATACCCAGAAGATAAGGACTCTTGAGAAATAACTGAAAACCGGCGAACGGGTTGCCTCCGATCACCTGCTGCTCCGTCAGATCAACCTGGGCCTCCTCGTTATGCGAACCCGAAACCTTGATACGCTCCAGCACTCCAATGATCGGTAGCGGCACCAGGAGCAATGCCGCGGCGATCAGCATCAGGTTTGCAGCGCCTATCCCGGCGAACATAAGTGGGATGAGCGGCCCAACCAGAGCGCCAACACTGCTACCCACCGCTATAAATGAAAATAATCGCGGCGCCTGCTCCTTGGAGAAAATATCGGCCATTAAACTCCAGAACACCGAGATCTGAAACAGGCTAAATACGCTGACCCAAACATAAAAAGCCTTGTCGATCAGCACTCCGTTGGAACTCATCTGGACT
>JAYZJE010000224.1:0-3506 GCA_036164895.1 Pseudomonadota bacterium | reverse complement strand
TGAATAGTAAGAGATCTGCTGGTAATCAATCCGATCATGATGGACCTTTGCCCACTTCGGTTCCCTCATCGTTAGCCAGTGCCGGTAGGCTTTGAGCCGCCAATCGAGCAAAAACTGCGGCTCGTTTTTCTTGTGGGAGATCCGGCGAATGACATTTTCATCCAACCCCGGTGGCAAGGTGTCCGTGTCGATGTCAGTGACGAAGCCGTGCTCGTACGGACGTTCGACGAGGGTTTCGAGATCCTGTTGGTTTGATGACATGGGCTTCTCCGGGACTGCGATTAACTGCTGCGGCTATACGGGTTCGCTACAGGCGATTGCCACAGGTCCTGCAGCACAAATTCTCTCGGCGGTCTGCGTAGGTCCGACAGGCGAATGTCTTCCATCGCACTACGAATCGCCCGGTTAATTTTTTGCCAGGCGCTGCCAACTTGGCATATCGGTTCTAATTCACATTGCCGCATTTCGGCACTGCAGTCGGTAATCGCAACCGGCCCTTCGAGCACGTTTAGGATCTCGGCCGCGGTAATCTCCGCGGGCGCGCGCGTCAGGCGATAGCCGCCATCCGCCCCGCGCACCGAACTGATCAGCCCGGCTTTTGCGAGCTTCTTGAGCAATTTCTGCACCGTTGGCAGCGCCAGATGTGTGCCGGCCGCCACGTCGCTGGCGGAACATAGGCCGACTCTCGGTCCAGCGAGGTGCACCAGGATCATCGTGCCATAGTCAGTCAGTCGGCTAATGCGCAGCATCGACGAATTCTCCATCTTTTAAATAGGACCATTCTAGTCCAATTTCAGCTATTCGCAAGGCTCAGTAAGCCTTTAACACTACTACGATTACCAGCAGTGCTATGCTATGCGCCGAAGAAGACCAGGCTGGTATCCGGCCAGTTACGATAATATCTGCGAGGAGACGGGCTCATGACGGGACTGAATTTGGCATCTGTGGCCAAAGCCATGGTGGCGCCGGGTAAGGGCATTTTAGCGGCCGACGAAAGCTCTCCGACGATCAAAAAGCGCTTCGATTCGATCGGTACCGAGTCTACCGAGGACCAGCGACGGGTCTACCGGGAAATGCTGTTTACGACGCCCGGGGCAGCGGAATTCATCAGTGGGGTCATCTTGTTTGACGAAACTTTGCGTCAGGCAACGGCGGACCGTACGCCCTTTCCCGAGTATCTGGCTGCGCAGGGCATGCTCCCTGGCATCAAGGTCGATACTGGCGCTAAGCCGCTGGCCGGATTCCCCGGCGAGAAAGTGACCGAAGGCTTGGACGGATTGCGGGAGCGCTTGGCCGAGTATTGTGAACTCGGGGCGAAATTCGCTAAATGGCGGGCCGTGATTGTAATCGGCGACGAACTACCAACTGAGTTCTGCATTCACGCAAATGCCCACGCCTTGGCGCGCTACGCAGCTTTGTGTCAGAAAGCCGGTATCGTTCCAATCGTTGAACCCGAGGTGCTGATGGACGGTGCGCACACAATCGAGCGCTGCGCGAGCGTGACCGCAGCGACGCTGGATGAAGTATTTGCAGCGCTGGTCGATCACCGTGTCGACTTGGCCGGTATTGTTTTAAAGCCCAACATGGTGATCTCCGGAACCGAATGCCCCGAGCGTGCCGGGGTGGAGGAGGTTGCCGAGGTTACCGTGGCCTGCTTGACGGCGCATGTGCCAAAGGCCGTGCCCGGTGTTGCATTTTTGTCCGGCGGCCAGAGCGCTGAGGAGGCCACCGCGCATCTGAGTGCGATGAACCGGTTGGGGCCACATCCATGGCAATTGTCTTTCTCTTATGGCCGCGCCCTGCAGGCGCCGGCGTTGAAGGCCTGGGGCGGTGACAGTTCCGCCTATGCCGCCGGCCAATCGGCGCTCATCAAACGTGCCCGACTAAATGGGCTTGCACGCAGTGGTGACTACGCCCCGGACATGGAGGTCGCTTGACCGCGAATTGCACCGGACACGACGGGCATGGTATCTGCGTCTGGTCGAACCGGTTAATATGCCAACCCGCCATTGGTGGCCGCAGTATCCAGGCAAAGAGCAAGGTAATGAGAGCAAGGTTCGCGGCAGTGCTGCCGGCAATGTTCGTGATGCTCGGTTGGTCGGCCGAAGCATTGACGCCGCGCGAGGTCGTTGAGTTGACGGCTTCTGGGCTGCAGGCCAAGTTGCAAGGTAGGCAGGAATACTACGCGGACAACCTGGACCAGCTGTACGATGTAATCAACGATAATCTGCTGCCGTATTTTGATGTTCGTTTGGCCGGACGCATGGTGCTCGGAAAGCATTGGCGCTCTGCGACCGCGGATCAGCGTGACCGCTTCATCGACGTTTTCTACACTTTTCTTGTTAGGACCTACGCGAAAGGCATGCTGGAATTCGACCAGTATGGTCTGACGATTTTTGCTGACCAGAAGCCGTCAAGCGAAGATCGAGCTGTCGTCAAAACCGAATGGCAATTGGATGACGGTACCCGGGTGCCCGTGAATTACAGCTTGCGGAAATCGTCCAAGGGTTGGAAAGTCTATGACGTGCGTATCGATGGAGTCTCGTACGTACGGAATTACCGCAGCCAATTCAATGCCGAGATAAGCGTCCGTGGTATCGATGCAGTGATTGTGCGGCTCGAAAACGAAATACCGGTCGCTGCAACCGAAGGTGAAGGGTAACCCTCGGGCGTATTAGAAATCTTCGAAGTACTCGTCGTCTTCCGGCGGATATCCGTCGTAGATTAGGTATTCGCGATTCTGTAGATAGGCTTCCCGCACGAACAAATAGGGATCGAAGGCCTCGTCAATTTGCTCACTCACCGCCAGCAATGCAGCGCGGGTCTGGACAAACCCAATACTGAATGTCCATGCCCGGGTCCGGTGGTCATCGATATTCCAGACCGGTTCTCCTAAGACATCTACTAGGATGCCGGAACCGTCCCGAATGGTGCTTGGGCCGATAATCGGTATCACTACGTAAGGCCCTGCTGGAATACCCCAGCGGGCCATGGTCTGGCCAAAATCCTCACGGTGTACCCGCAGTCCGACATCGGTTGCCGGATCGAAAAACCCCAAAACACCGACTGTAGAGTTGACGATAAAGCGGCCAATGTCGGCGAAGCCCTGCACAAACTTTCCCTGTAGGAAGTCATTAAATACCACCACCGGGTAACTGAAGTTGCCGTAGAAATTTGCAATCCCAGTTCTGACGGGACTGGGCGCGATTTTCTTGTAACCGGTAGCGATCGGTCGCAGCAGCAAGCGATCTAAGCCATCGTTGAATCTATAGATTGGCCGATTTATGGGCTCCAACGGATCCAGATTCGGCTCTAGCTGGACAGCGCTTTGATTTGCGCAACCGCAAAGCAGGGCCGCGGCTGCCTGCACCATGGTGTTCGCTGGAAGGTTAAAAACAAAATTATTTGGCAAACCCCGGAAGAAGCGGCCCCAGCTCATTGGTTCTAATCCCTAGACTGACCGCGTTGCCGGGCCTGACTGGGCATATTCTCTTGCAGTTGCTCAA